>NZ_GG774814.1:133116-135911 GCF_000163675.1 Bacteroides sp. D22
ATTACACACGCAAGAAGAAACATAAGCTATTCTGCAAGCGTGCAGGAATAGAGCCGACTATCGGGCATTTGAAATCAGACTTTCGTTTAGGACGCAACTTTTATAAAGGTGTGTTCGGGGATGTTGTCAATCTGCTCTTAGCCGCAGCAGCGTACAACTTCAAAAGAGCCATGAGGGTTCTTTGGCTACTTGTTGAAAAAATCTGCGGGACACTGTTTTCTTGCAATATCCCGCAGATGAGTACTTTTTAAGGGACGACTAAATACTTGTGATATGAAGCAATTAACTGTAGTATTCGCTCTGTTGTGTATTTTTGCTTGTAGTAGCGAAGATATTGTAAGTACCGTTGAGGAATCTGTAAAGCCGGCTAATGAAGTGGCTATACAAACTGTTAATTTGCTTGATAGCCTTGAAATTATGGATTATATTTATAGCATTATTGGACCGATGGCTAAGACACGATCAAATCTACCAGGGGGAGGGTATATTCTTCCTGATAATTGGGATTCTCAATTAACAGATGAACAGCGCGAATTGATCAGGAACTCTTTCCCACGACCTCTCTTTTCTGCTGAAAGGAATGCTTTAAGGAAATCGTTTCCTTTAGTTGAATATTCCAATACAGTTGTTATGAATTATCCGTCATCTGGATATAATTGTTTTGCCTATTCGTTGGGGTTTAATAATAAGTGGATAGAGTTTAGTACTTGGGATCAAGTAAGATATGGATATGAAAATGCGAGTTCCGTGTATCATGCCGCTTATGATTACATGAAAGGGGCAACCTCAATATCAAGATACTATCCTGTAGTTTGGGGTTGGGGAAATACCCCTCTGCATGCATCTCTTGGAGGTAGTCCCCATTGCGAGGCACCTTATTCTAAGATGGGGCGTATGTGGCTATTGTGGCACCTTGTAAGTGTGTTTTCTAATGGAATGTATGGAGTTCCTGTGGAAACCTATGGGGCAGTTTCTCCTACCCGTAGTCTAAGTGAAATAGATGCTAATGCAATGAAAGAAATAAGTGAGGATATTCACGAAAATATAATCTTCTCACCGGATGAGTTGATGATGATTGCTAGAAAAGTAAAAACATGTAGAGATAGTTCAAGGTTTGAATCTTTGTTTAATGAATGGAAGGAAGCATGGCATTACTCGCTTAGTAATAACACTGCTACTACAAGAAATTTACCTCAATATGCCGATTTAAAGGCTATGGGAAAAGAAATCATTCCATTATTGATTGAGAAGATGGTAACAGAAGAGGATAATTTCTTTGCAATAAGATTGTATGAAGATCTACAAGATAATCCTAATCTGATAATACGATATGCGAACGATGATCCACACCAACTTGAAGGATTACAACAAACAACCAAAAAAACTATAAAGAAGTGGTTAGAATATAATTCCAATTAAAGTTATCTTGGGGATGATAGGTTGTTGGATATTGCGTATACCTTTAAATTAAGAATATCGGCTCAAATTGGGCCGATATTTGAATATAAATATTCAAGAAATGGGATATCAATAATAATAGAGATAAGTCTGTTTTTAGGATCTTTTGCTGGAGTGTTTCTCGTTTGATTTTACTGTGAAAAACTTATTTGTAGTCTTAATCGAAAAATGGATTTTTGAGGTAAAGAAAATATGAATAATATTTCTCTGCTTTTGAAAGAACTGAATGTCATATGTGAGGATTATGAACGTAGGGAAAACTTACTGAATACTTTCAGTTCACATCGGATATGCATCGTATGATTTATACCATAAATACAGTTGAGGACTGTCATCATCAGATACGGAAAGTGACAAAAAAACAAGGGCGTGTTCCCTAACAACACCGCCCTTAAAAAACTGTTTTACCTCGCTTATCGCAATATATGTAAGAAATGGACCATGTCATACTGGCTAACTGGGGAGCTAGTGCACGACAACTGGCGATAAAATTTGTAGATAGGTTTAAAATGTTGCAATTTTACGTCCGTTGGGACGGGTAGTCCTGCCCCTTGGCGCTGGCCGTTCACCGACCGATGAGATTGAATGAGAATAAAGCATACATAGTTTAATTTACACATCTCCCTGCCTGGTGAATGATTCCTCTTGTTCTTTTCTTCTGCAAACGATTTTGGTTCTTAATCAAATTCCGTGCTAGTAAAGCTCATTGAAAGGCCGATGGATAAAGGGATATCGGCATATTAGAAATAACAAATAAATTATCCAAACTATATGCATCTTAAAGTACTCCAGAATAGCCATGAATAAGGTAATTGAACATAAATAAGTAGCACGGAATTTGATTAAGAACCACGATTTGGTTCTTCTTCAAATTCCGTGCTAGTAAAGCTCATTGAAAGGTTGATGGATAAAGGGATATCAGCATATTAGAAATAGCAAATAAATTATCCAAGCTATATGCATCTTAAAGTACCCCGGAATAGCCATGAATAAGGTTATTGAACATAAATAAGTAGCACGGAATTTGATTAAGAACCCACGATTTTTGGTTCTTCGTCAAATTTGGTGGTAATCTCTTTTTTATTTCAACTGTCTTCTTCTTTCTTAATCCTATTAAAAGTTGTAGATATGTTTGCTTTTTAGTAACTTTAAAGACACCACATCATTAAGAGTTACAATGCAACAAGTCATATCTACAACGTACAAATATACATCAAAAAAAGAAAATACTCCTACAAATAGGGGATTATTCCATGATTTCAGATTCAGTCTTGGCTACGATAATCTGCAACAAGATGGTATCTCTGAAGCTGTTGGCTCATTGACGGTCTTTTTAC
>NZ_GG774813.1:0-30547 GCF_000163675.1 Bacteroides sp. D22
GCGACCTAATTCACTCGTTGCAAAACTTTGACGATATTTTTTAAGCATATCGAACTCGGTAAAACCTAAACAAGGTTCGATTTCTGAGATTTTTTGTATCTTTACCATGTGTTTTTATTTTTAATTACCCCCGTTTTGGCCGTCAAACCGTTTTTTGGGGGGAATGCTTAAAGATACAAAAAAGGCAACTAACTCGCAATGAATTAGTTGCCTTAAATTTTATTATTTTAGGAATATCCCTACATAGATGTATTATTATAGTTTTGACGATTGCTTATCCTAGTTTTTCTTTCAGAAACTGCCCTGTATAGCTTGCTCCGCAGGCAGCAACTTCTTCCGGGGTACCCACTGCTACGATATTTCCACCCTTATCTCCACCTTCCGGTCCGAGATCGATTACATAATCGGCACATTTGATGACGTCCATGTTATGCTCGATGATAACGATGCTGTGTCCCCGGCGAATCAATGCGTCGAAAGCATCCAGCAGTTTGCGGATATCATGAAAGTGTAATCCTGTAGTCGGTTCGTCAAAGATAAACATCGTTGGGTCAGCTTTCTCCTGACTTAAATAAAATGCGAGTTTGACACGTTGGTTTTCACCACCGGAAAGGGTAGAAGAAGCCTGTCCTAATTTGATATATCCCAGTCCTACGTCCTGCAAAGGAAGTAACTTCTTCACAATTTTCTTCTGTCCATGTTCGTTGAAGAACTCAATCGCTTGGTTGACGGTCATCTCCAATACATCGTAGATGCTTTTATCGTTGAATTTCACTTCCAGCGTGTCGGATTTGAAACGTTTTCCGTGACAAGATTCACACTCCAACACCAAGTCTGCCATAAATTGCATTTCTACAGTAATGGTTCCTTCTCCTTTACACTCTTCGCAACGTCCGCCTTCGCTATTGAAACTGAAGAATCCGGGGGTATATCCCATTTGTTTCGCCAAAGGCTGTTCGGACCATAGTTTGCGGATTTCGTCGTAAGCCTTGATGTAAGTCACCGGATTTGAGCGCGATGATTTGCCAATCGGGTTCTGGTCTACAAATTCTACATTCCGCAGGTCACGCAAACTTCCTCCGATTGAAGTGAATTCTCCCGGTCGGTCACTACATTCGTCTAATTCACGTTTCAATGCCCGGAAGAAAATATCTCTTACCAATGTACTCTTCCCGGAACCGGAAACACCCGTAACAACTGTCATTACATTGAGAGGGATACGTACGTTTACTCCTTTCAGATTATTCTCACGTGCGCCTTTCAATTCTATATAGTTATTCCATGGCCGGCGATGCTTCGGAACGGGTATTTCATCTTCTCCTAAAAGATAACGTACCGTATAACTGTTGCTTCCCTTCTTTAAATCCTTCATATCTCCCTGGTAGACAACTTCTCCACCTAGGCGTCCGGCATTGGGACCTATGTCGATAATGTAATCGGCTGCACGGATAATTTCTTCATCGTGCTCTACCACCACTACCGTATTTCCTAATTGTTGCAGTTGACGCAACACATGGAGCAGACGGTCTGTGTCACGGCTATGCAGTCCGATACTTGGTTCATCGAGAATATAAAGACTACCTACAAGGCTACTTCCCAGCGAGGTTGCCAGATTGATACGCTGGCTCTCTCCACCCGATAAGGAATTACTAAGCCGGTTCAAAGTCAGATAGCCCAAACCTACATCAATTAGAAAACGAATCCGGCTATTTATTTCAACCAGGATACGTCGGGATACGTTGTTGTCGTGTTCGTCCAGTTCCAAATGATCGAAGAATTCCTTCAGCTCTGTGATAGGCAAATCTACCAGTTCGGAAATGTTTTTTCCACCCACTCGTACATATCCGGCTTCCGGTTTCAGGCGGGTGCCGTGGCATTTCGGGCAAAGCGTCTTTCCCCGGTAACGCGCCAGCATCACCCGGTATTGTATCTTATATTGATTCTCTTCCAGCATCTTGAAAAAATCATTGATGCCGTGGAAATATTGGTTGCCCTCCCAAAGTAACCTGCGTTGCGCGTCTGTCAACTCATAATAAGGAGTGAAAATGGGGAAGTCGAATTTCTCCGCATTATGAATTAATTCTTCTTTCCATTCACCCATCTTTTCGCCACGCCAGCATACGATAGCTCCTTCATACACCGATAATGAACGATCCGGAACGACTAAGTGCTCGTCGATGCCGATTACTTTGCCGAATCCTTCGCACGCCGGACAAGCGCCGATAGGCGAGTTG
Source organism: Bacteroides sp. D22 (assembly GCF_000163675.1). Classification (NCBI taxonomy): domain Bacteria; kingdom Pseudomonadati; phylum Bacteroidota; class Bacteroidia; order Bacteroidales; family Bacteroidaceae; genus Bacteroides; species Bacteroides sp. D22. The sequence goes on from NZ_GG774813.1 coordinate 2,235, forward strand.
AATGAAAACATCTGGTCGTTCGGTTCTTCAAAGATGATGCCGTCCGCTTCGAATTTAGTGCTGAAAGTATGAAGTTTCGTAGTTCCATCCGATAGAAAAAAACGCAGCATACAGGTTCCGTCGCCTTCATACATGGCTGTTTCGGCAGAATCAGTCAGTCGGCTGATGGCGTCCTTGCTGGTGGCAACCGCCATACGGTCAACCAGCAGATAGACTTCATCACCTGCCACAGGCGTATATTCATCGATTCGTTTCATTTCACCGTTCACTTCGATACGGTTGAATCCTTGTTTCAGGTCTATTTCCAATTGCTGTTGTAATGTGCGGTCTTCACGCAGGCGGATAGGCGTCAGTACCGTATATCTTGTGCCTTCCGGATAAGAAAGCATACAGTTGACGATGTCCTCTGTGGAGTGCTTCTTCACTTCCTGCCCGCTGATGGGACTATACGTTTTTCCCACCCGTGAATATAACAGGCGTAGATATTCGTAAATTTCAGTCGAGGTGCCCACGGTGGAACGGGGATTACGGCTGTTTACTTTTTGTTCGATGGCAATGGCGGGAGGAATTCCTTTGATAAAGTCACACTCCGGTTTGCTCATTCTCCCCAGGAACTGACGCGCGTAGCTGCTTAAGCTTTCTACGTAGCGGCGTTGTCCCTCTGCATAAAGGGTATCAAAAGCAAGTGATGATTTTCCCGAACCCGACAATCCGGTGATAACAACAAGTTTGTTGCGGGGAATATCTACATCGATGTTTTTTAGGTTGTTGACTCGTGCGCCTTTGATCGAAATATAGTTGTTTTCTGACATAAAATACACCTTTTTTATGGTAGTCGGCAAAGTTAGCGAATTTATCGGGAGTTTGTATTATCTTTGCGTCACATTATTACGATTTAAGAATATTATGAAGCTGAAAAACTATCTTTTACTTTTAGCTCTTCTTCTGGTGGTAGGAGTGAGGGCACAGGTGCCATCAGGCAATAAATATCCTAAACGTGAATTCCGTGGAGCATGGATACAGGCTGTCAATGGCCAGTTTCGTGGCATTCCCACAGAGCGACTGAAGCAAATATTGATTAGCCAGTTGAATTCTCTTCAGGAAGCCGGCATTAACGCAATCATCTTTCAGGTACGCCCTGAAGCAGATGCATTATACGCTTCCCAGCATGAGCCGTGGAGCCGTTTCCTGACAGGAACGCAAGGTCAGACACCTTCCCCTATGTGGGATCCGATGCAGTTTATGATTGAAGAATGTCAGAAACGGAATATGGAATTTCATGCCTGGATCAATCCTTACCGCGTGAAGACCTCATTAAAGAACAAGTTGGCACCGGAACATATTTATCACCAGCATCCGGAATGGTTTGTTACTTATGGCGATCAGCTATATTTCGATCCGGCACTTCCCGAAAGCCGTGAACATATCTGCAAAATTGTGACCGATATTGTGTCTCGTTATGATGTAGATGCTATTCACATGGATGATTATTTCTATCCTTATCCGGTTAATGGGTTGGATTTTCCGGATGATGCAAGTTTCGCCCGTTACGGTGGAGGTTTCACCAATAAGGCAGATTGGCGTCGTAGTAATGTGAATGTGTTGATAAAGAAGCTTCATGAAACGATTCGTGGCATCAAGCCATGGGTGAAGTTCGGTATTAGTCCGTTCGGTATTTATCGTAATCAGAAAAGCGATCCGTTGGGAAGTAACACCAATGGTTTGCAGAACTATGATGATCTTTATGCCGATGTGCTTCTTTGGGCACGTGAAGGATGGATTGATTATAATATTCCGCAAATTTATTGGGAGATTGGTCACAAGGCTGCCGACTATGAGACATTGGTGAAATGGTGGGCTACTCATTCGGAAAACCGGCCGTTATTTATCGGCCAGTCAGTGCCAAAGACTGTTCAGTTTGCCGATCCGCAGAATCCTTCTATCAATCAGCTTCCCCGTAAGATGGCTTTGCAACGTGCTTACCAAACAATCGGAGGAAGCTGTCAATGGTATGCAGCAGCTGTTGTTGAGAATCAGGGTAGATATCGTGATGCTTTAATCAGTGAATATCATAAATATCCTGCTTTGATTCCAGTCTTTGATTTTATGGATGATAAAGCTCCGGGCAAGGTACGTAAAATGAAAAAGGTATGGACGGAAGATGGCTATATCCTTTTTTGGACAGCTCCGAAAGCTGATACAGAGATGGATAAGGCAGTTCAATATGTAGTCTATCGTTTTGACAGTAAAGAAAAGGTGAATTTGGACGATCCTTCTCATATTGTAGCTATCACGCGCAATCCATTCTATAGACTTCCTTATGAAACAGGAAAAACAAAATGCCGTTATGTAGTGACAGCTTTAGATCGTTTACATAATGAATCGAAATCCGTAAGTAAGAAGTTAAAACTGTAAAGGTATAGAATAAACAACGATAAAACGGTGAACACTCTGCAGAATGATAACGCAGTTTATTCACCGTTTTTTGTTTACTGTTTTTTTGTTTACTGTTCAGCCGCTCGTTATTAATAGAGCAGCAAACCTGCAATACCACAGGCGATAATCATTAATATCGGATTGGCTTTATATTTTCTTGTTCCGATGAATGCAATCAGAAAGATAATGATACTGATAACGAATGAATAAGTATCTTCCGTAGGCGAACCGAAGTTTTCTGCGTTCATTAATACCAACGCAGCGGAGGCGAGTAATCCGACTACTGCCGGGCGTAATCCGTCAAATATAGATTCTACTATCGGATGTTTCTGGTATTTTAGGAAGAATTTACTGATGGTCAACATCAAGATGAAAGAGGGAAGGACTACGGCAAAGGTAGCAATGATGGAACCCCATACGCTACCCGTAGAAGTAAACCCTACATAAGTAGCTGCGTTGATACCAATAGGTCCTGGAGTCATTTGGCTGATTGCGACAATATCCGTGAACTCCTGCGAACTCACCCATCCATAGCGGGTTACCACTTCTCCTTGAATCATGGAAAGCATGGCATAACCGCCACCGAAGCCGAAGAGTCCGATCTTGAAAAATGTATAGAATAACTGTAGGTAAATCATGTGATTAATAATTTATTATATAATAATTTTAGGCACGGATTACACGGATTTCACGGTTTTTAGAATTATGAATCTGTAAAACAACAGCGTTAATCCGTTCCTTCTCAACTCTCCTTTCTTAGCTCTTGACTTTTCTAAGTTTTCCCCACAGGAATCCTCCTACACCGGCAGCAATGATAATCCAGATAGGGGAGAAGCCCAACAGCCAGATTAATAATGCCGAGGCAACAGGAATCCACAGATTGTAGCGGTTGATTTTAGCAGATCGTCCCATGGTAAAGGTTGGTGCCGCGATGAGTGCCACCACTGCCGGGCGGATTCCTTTAAAAATACGTTCCACTATCGGATTGTCTTGGAAACTATGAAAGAACAGGGCGATAGCTAATATAATAATGAAAGACGGTAAAACAGTACCCAATGCTGTGATAATACTTCCCCGGATGCCACGCAATTTATATCCTATGAAGATAGAAATATTGACTGCCAGAATTCCCGGAGCGGATTGTGAGATAGCCAACAGGTCTATAAAATCTTCCTGCGCAATCCATTTTCGCTTGGTGACAATTTCATTTTCAATCAGTGGCACCATTGCATACCCTCCTCCAATGGTAAAGGCGCCTATTTTAAAAAAGATTCCAAATGCTTCGAAATAAATGTTCATTCTTTCTTTTCTCCTCCTTCCTTACTAGCTGTTTTTTTCTCTTTGCCATACTGACTGGGGCTCACATTAAAATGCTTCTTAAACACTTCGCGGAAGTACTTGGCGTCACTGAATCCCGTCATTTCTGCAATTTCTGTTATGCTATGTGTGTCTTCTTTTAGTAATTGTACGGCACGTTTCAGACGAATCAGCCGGATATAATCTCCCGGTGCCTGATCGGTTAATGCCCTTAATTTATTGTAAAAACTTGTGCGACTCATTCCCATCAGGCTGCATAATACATCTACCGTGAGAGCAGGATTGTCAATGTTATCTTCCACGTTCTTTTTGACGTTTGCTATGAATTTCCAGTCAATGTCTTGCGAACAGTTGATGCAGTCTTCATCATTTTCCTCATCATTCAGATCTAAATTTGCGAATTTGCTGCGCAATAGTGCACGGTTAGCCAGCAGATTGGCAACATTAGCTTTCAATATACCAATATTGAATGGCTTCACAACGTATTCATCCGCACCAATCTGAAGTCCCGAGAGAATATCTTTCTCATTATTCAAAGCAGTCAGCAGGATAACAGGAATGTGGGAGGTTTCGATATTATTCTTGATAGCTTGGCATAATTCATCCCCCCGCATTTCAGGCATCATAATGTCTGAAATAACCAGCTCTGGTTTGTACTCGGGAATAATCGTCAATGCTTCTTTTCCATTGGAGCAAACCTGTACGAAATACTCCTCGGATAACGTTTGCGACAGATAGTTGCGCAACTCATCATTATCTTCCACAATCAAGATGCGACGATGATTAATGTTCTCTTTCTTTTGTGCATTTTCGTAAATTTCAGGTGATGGAGGCGGAACGTTATCAATCGTATTTTCTATACGCTGTTTGCTCGGAGTTGCCAGATGTGCTTTCCGGAAGCGCTTGCTGTCTTTAGGGAATGTTATTTTGATAACCGATCCCTGGTTTTCGATGCTTGACAGATTAATCTTTCCTTTATGCAGGCGGACTAGCTTCCATACAAGCATCAGTCCGATACCACTTCCTGTTACTTTGGAATTAATAGCATTGCTGCCACGGAAATGAAGTTTGAACAATTTCTTTTGTTCATTGGCCGGGATGCCGATTCCTGTGTCTCTGACTTCCACGCTCCATGAGTCAGATGTTTCTGAAACGAAAACCTGTACATTTCCATTTTCCGGAGTATATTTCAGTGCGTTCGAAATGATGTTCTTAAAGATAGATTCCATCTTTTCTTTATCAAACCATACGTTCATATACCTGAAATTACTTTCATAAGTGAAGTTGATATGTTTGATGTTGGCGTACTGCTGGAACGCGTTGAATATTTCATTCATAAACGTGTTTAGCTCATGCTCTGAAATATATAATTCGGAAGAATATACGTCCGCTCTTTCAAAGTTGATAAGATTGGTGGTAAGACGTAATAGGGCATTTACGTTTCGTAATGCCGTATTCATGTTCGAAATACCTTCTTTACTCAACTCCTCTTTCTCGCGTAGTTCTTCCAAAGGTGCTTTGATAAGCGTCAATGGGGTACGGATATCATGTGCCGTATTGATAAAGAAGTGTATTTTCTCATCGGAGACTTTGCGTTGCTTCCTCAAAATCAGTATACGCAATAGGACGATGGCAATGAGACAAAGGATAGCTGTATAAACCAGCATGGCCCAGAATGTCAGCCAGAAAGGTTGGGCTATGATAATATCCATACTTCTTTCTTCAAGCATGATGCGTTTGTCTTCATTGGAGATGGCACGTACCCTTAGCGTATATTTGCCCGGGGCAAGATTGGTGTAACGAATCGTGTTCTCTGTTCCGGGTTTGCTCCATTTATCATAGAAACCTTCTAGCCTCCAAGAGTAAAGAATATTGGAAGGATAGTCATAGTTGATGGAAGAAACCTGCAAAGAGAATCTGTTTTGATTGTATTTTAACTTTAGTACCTTTGTATCATTGATGCTTGCTTTCAACGGAGAATCCTCATCACCCGGATAGATTGTTTGATAAAAAAGCTTGAAATCGCTGAAAATCATTTTAGAAGAATAACTTCTGGGCAATTTCATATCCTTGTCAAATTCCACTGCTCCGTCAGAACTGCCTAAAATGAATTTATTGTTTTTCCGTAACGTACCTGATAGCGCATTGAAATGGGTGGTCATCAATCCCATATCTTTGGTCCAGTTATAGAATTTTTTCTCATTGGGATAAAAACTTGTCAATCCGCTTTCTGTACTCATGATTATATCTTTGTCCGCATCCGATAATATGGTATAGATATTATTGGATATCAAAGCACAGTTTTCCGTGTGGTAATGAGTGAACAGTTTTTTATTAATATCGTAAATCAATAGTCCCGACCCGCTGGTACCTATATACAATGAACCGTTTTTTGCTTGGTACAGGGAATAGATATAGCTCGACTCTACCGGAAGTTTTATGCGCTCGAATTTTCCGGATTCTTTATCTAAAAGACATAGGCCGGTGGCACTACCGATCCACATACTTTTTTCATCTTTCTCAACGATGGCGGTAATGGAATTTAATCCATCATAAAACCGTACTTCCTGCGTCTTCAGATTAATACGCTTGAGGTTGTAGAATCCTCCCGACCAGATATAACCCTGCATATCTGTACGAATATCACGTATATATTTATCCGGTCGCTTGTTTGTATGAGTGTACAAAGGCGGCATGAAATAGCTGACACTGAACGTTTTCTTATCTATCTGGTAAGCACCGGAAGAGTACCCGCCTGCCCAGATAATTCCGGGAGCCACTTCGCATATAGTAAGAAAGATATGGCTTTTATTACCTTGCGACTCTTCAAAAGCACTAAGCACCGATCGCCATTGTCCGGTCTTTGAATTAAAAAAACTGATGCCATTGTTCGTTGCAAACCATAAATCTCCCTCTCTGTCTTCAATAATGGCATTTACTTGATCGTTGATTAAAGACTGTTTGTTACCGATGGAGTGCTTAATCCATTTGTAGCTCGTATAACGGTTGTTTTGTATCGTGATTCCGATGGGATAATTAGCCAGCCATATCCGTTCTTCATCATCCACAAAAATGTCATTGATACTGTTACCGTTCATGCCACAATTACTGTTATAATCAGCCACAATTTCGGGTACTATTTGATAAGTATCCATATTTATTTTGTGTACTCCTCCGCCATCGGTAGCTATTAATAACTCTTTGTCATTTAGCGGCTTGAACCGTGTGATACTGATATCTTTCAGGTTATAATCCGGTCGTATGACGGATTTGGTATTCATATCATAAACCATAATTCCCCGCAAGAAAGTGCCGATGAATAGTTTCCGAATCTTTTTGTCGAAGTGTAAATCGCTTACTTGGGCTTTCACGCTCTCCAACTTATCGCAATTGATAAGTTTCAATGCGTTGTTTTCTAATTGGGCATAATGAATCCCCATTTCCGTACCGATGAAGAAATGCGATTCGTCTATTTGTTCAATATCAGTGATTTCTTCACTTATATCATTCTTTATATGGGTGACTTGTTTGGTGTCCGTATTATAGAGAAAGATAGTATCTTTATTGCATAGCCAGATGTGTTTGTTCTGGTCGAGCCAGGCATAAGTGACCGGGTCCGGCTGTTCGCTGAAACTTTCCATCGGTAATTTATATACAAGACTGAAGCAGTCGTGAATCTGGTCATACCGGAATACTTTTCCTTTTTTCCCGATTTCCCATAAGACTCCTTCCTGATCAATATAAAGCCAGTTTAGATTTAACAGAGAGTTCACTTCTGCGTCACCATCCATTAACTTATATCGTTTAAACTCTTTTCCATTGTATCGATCAATACCTTCGTGCGTGAGGAACCACATGTATCCGGTTTTATCTTTTTGAATGCAGTAAACCCGCCGGTTACTTAACCCATCCTCCACTCCGAGATATCGATACGTCTGCGCGACACAAATTAGAGGAAACAATAAGATTAGAAAAAGCCATTTTTTCATACAAATAGGACTTTTAAGGGTTATTGAATCTTTTATGAGGGGGAAAGTTTGACAAAATTAAGAAGATTTTTTGATATTACAAAATTTTGATGAAAGATAACAGCGCTCCAAAAATGAAGAAAATAGACTATTTTATAACTATTTGTATATACTGTTTGTTTTCGGTATTTTGGTATCTATCAGAAGTCTTCCGGTAGAATGGAAAGTTCCGTAAAATAAGAGGCTGGCACTATTTAAAGTACCAGCCTCTGTAAAATATGGAAATGATTTATTTCATTTTCGCTTCCACCCACTTGCGGGCATTGACAAACGCTTCTATCCATGGAGTAACCTGATCGCTGTTCTTGCGGTCGGCCGGATAGCAACCGTTCTGCCATGGGAAGATGGAACGTTCCAAGTGAGGCATGATAGCCAAGTGGCGTCCGTCTGCGCTGGCCAGTGCTGCGATAGAATAATCGGAACCGTTCGGATTGCCCGGATATTCATCATAGCTATACTTCGCTACTACATTATATTTATCTTCGTCATATGGCAAAGAGAATTTTCCTTCTCCGTGAGCTACCCAGATACCCAGTTTGCTTCCACTTAAAGAGCCGAACATCACACTGCGGTTAGTCGGGATAGTAAGACCAAGGAAGCGTGATTCGAATTTGTGTGAATTGTTATGTAGCATTTTTCCTTTCTTCTTCAGTTCCGGGTTGATAAGATTGAGTTCCATCATCAGCTGGCAACCGTTGCAGACACCCAATGACAATGTATCTTCGCGTGCATAAAATTTATCCAATGCTTCTTTAGCTTTCGGGTTGAACAGGAATGCGCCTGCCCATCCTTTAGCAGAACCCAGTACATCGGAGTTAGAGAAACCACCGCAGTAAACGATCATGTTTACGTCTTCCAGTGTTTCGCGTCCGCTGATGAGGTCGGTCATTGTAACGTCTTTTACGTCGAAACCTGCCAAATAGAGTGAGTAAGCCATTTCGCGCTCACCGTTTGTACCCTTCTCACGGATGATAGCCGCACGGATACCGCTTGGGGTACGACGATCCGGAGTGATACCGTATTGAGAAAGCTTACCTTTGAATTCCGGCATGAAAGCGAATTCAACAGGTTGCATCTTATAGTTTTCAAAACGTGCTTTTGCGCAACCGTTCATAGATTGTTTGCGGTCGAGCAGGTAAGAAGAAGAATACCATACGTCACGCATATAATCGATACCAAACTGGTAAGTAGCACCGTCTTTAGATACCAAAATGTGGCGTTCGTCAGTCGGTTTACCCAGCTTTATATAGCCTACGCCTGCATCTTCCAGAATCTTCTTCACTTCATCCTTATGCTTGTCGCTGATCTGGATAACGATACCCGGATTTTCAGCAAACAGAATCTTAACGATATCCTGTTCTTTCATCTTGTCGAGGCTGATTTCCATACCGCCTTCTACATTAGAGAAGCACATTTCGAGCAATGTAGTGATCAAACCACCGGCAGAGATATCGTGTCCTGCAAGAATCAATCCTTTGTTGACAAGTTCCTGTACGGCAAGGAAAGCATCACGGAAATATTCGGCATCTTGTACGCAAGGTACTTCGTCACCAACTTTACCCAGAGATTGTGCAAAAGCCGAACCACCCAGTTTCAGTTCATCGAAGCTGAAGTCAATATGATAAAGCGTAGTCTTTTCATTGTTAACCAATACCGGAGATACCACTTTCTTCACGTCGGAAACTTCACCACCGGCAGAAACAATCACAGTTCCCGGAGAAATCACTTTCTCGCCGTTCGGATACTTCTGTGTCATAGATAGAGAGTCTTTTCCGGTAGGAACATTGATCTGCAGCGCGCAACAGAAATCGCTTAAAGCTTTTACAGCTGTGTAAAGACGGGCATCTTCACCTTCTTGAGAGCGGCAAGGCCACATCCAGTTGGCAGACAGTGAAATGCTATCCATACCTTCCGCCATTGGAGCCCAAACAAGATTGGTCAGCGCTTCGGATACAGAAAGAATAGAGCCGGCAGCCGGATCAGCCAATGCTGCTTGCGGAGCATGTCCGATAGAGGTAGCGATACCTTTCTCGCCACGGTAGTCGAGTGCTACGACACCGCAGTCGCTCAACGGCAACTGAAGTTCACCCTGACATTGCTGACGAGCCACTTTGCCTGTTACCGAACGGTCTACCTTGTTTGTCAACCAGTCTTTGCAGGCTACAGCTTCAAGCTGCAATACATTCGTCAGATATTCATGTAGTTTAGACAATTCGTATTTCGGCATTTCATAATGACGTTCTACGGTCTTGTCTACCATATAGGTTTTGGGAGAAGAACCGAACATCTGTTCTACGGCAAGGTCGAACGGACGTACACCGTCAGCCTGTTGGAAAGCGAAACGATGATCACCGGTTGTTTCACCGACTACGTACATTGGAGCGCGTTCGCGTTCGGCAATCTTACGTACATGTTCAATAGCCTCTTCTTTAATCAGCAGACCCATACGTTCCTGACTTTCGTTAGCGATGATTTCTTTGGCAGACAAAGTCTTGTCACCGATAGGCAACTTGCTCATATCGATCAAACCACCACATTCTTCCACGAGTTCGGACAGACAGTTTACGTGTCCGGCAGATCCGTGGTCATGGATAGAAACCACCGGATTCACCTCTTCTTCACAAAGAGCGCGTACTACGTTATTGGCACGTTTTTGCATTTCTGCGTTGGCACGTTGCACGGCATTTAACTCGATGCCACTGCTGTAACGACCGGTATCAACAGAAGATACGGAACCGCCACCCAGTCCGATACGGTAGTTGTCACCACCGATAACCACTACTTTGTTTCCAGCTTCCGGTGTGCCTTTCAGGCAGTCGCGTTGTGTACCGTAACCAACACCACCGGCAAGCATGATTACTTTGTCGTAACCATAAACTTCTTTGTTTTCTGTATGTTCGAAAGTCAGTACCGAACCGCAGATCAGCGGTTGGCCGAACTTGTTACCGAAGTCGGAAGCACCATTGGATGCTTTGATTAGAATCTGTTCCGGAGTCTGGTATAGCCATTTGCGTACCGGAAGAATCTCTTCCCATTCGCGTCCTTCTTCTGTGCGTGGATAAGAAGTCATGTAGACTGCAGTACCTGCAATCGGCCATGAACCTTTACCACCACCCATACGGTCGCGGATTTCACCGCCGGTACCGGTAGAAGCACCATTGAATGGCTCAACAGTAGTAGGGAAGTTATGAGTTTCCGCTTTCAGTGAGATAACACTCTTGATGTCCTTTACTTGGAAGAAATCAGGTTTTGAATGATCTGCCGGAGCAAATTGTTCCACAACCGGACCTTCAGCGAAGGCTACGTTATCTTTATAAGCAGAGATTATTTTATTCGGATTTTCCTGTGTAGTCTTTTTAATCATCTGGAACAGGGAAGATTCCTGCTCTACGCCGTCGATGATAAACGTTCCGCCGAAAATTTTGTGGCGGCAGTGTTCGGAGTTGATTTGTGCGAAACCGAATACTTCAGAGTCGGTCAGCTTCCGTCCGAGGTCCTTTTCTACTTTCTTCAGGTAGTCCATTTCTTCTTTGGAAAGAGCCAAACCTTCTTTTTCGTTGTACACTTCGAGATCTTCAATGTAGATGATTGGTTCCGGCTGACGGTTTGTCGTGAATACGTTTTGGTCGAGTCCTTTGTACATGCGTTGGAGCATCGGGTCGTAATCGGCATTTTCGTCCTTAACAGGGAAGTACTCCTCGATGCGGCTTATGCCTTCGAGCCCCATGTTTTGGGTGATTTCTACTGCGTTTGTACTCCAGGGAGTGATCATTTCGCGGCGTGGGCCAACGAAACAGCCTTTCAGGTTTTCTTCACTTTCCATCACGGCTTCGCCAAAAAGCCAGCAGAGTTTATTACTTTCGTCAGGGGTGAGCTGATGGTTGCTCTCTACGGCAATCACGCTCTTGGAAGGGGTTCTGAAAAAAAGAATCATGTTGTATATTTACGATTTTACGATTTACGATTTTACGATTGAAGTTCCTGCAGGAGAAACTCTTCTCTTTTTCTGTGGCGCAAAGATAATCAATTTCGTTGGTGGTAGGAAAAAAATAGAGAATAAATTCCTATACCTTATTTAATATGTTTATTTTCGATGTACGTTTTACTTATTATCGCTATATATAGTGATTCTTGTGTGGAAAAAACGTTAATATACTATCCCCATATCACAAAAAAGTGCGATATTTGCGACATGATTCAGATAGAGACAATATTCGATATATTAGTGAAAGGCTTTATTATTGGCGTTGTTGTGTCCGCACCCCTCGGTCCGGTGGGCGTATTATGCATCCAGAGGACTTTGAATAAGGGGCGTTGGTATGGATTTGTAACAGGTCTGGGAGCCTCTTTGAGCGATATAGCATACGCTTTGCTCACCGGCTACGGGATGAGCTTTGTGTTCGATTATATTAATAAGAATATTTTCTATCTGCAATTATTGGGGAGCATCATGCTACTCCTTTTTGGTATATATACCTTTCGTAGCAACCCGGTGCAGTCCATTCGTCCGGCTTCCTCCAGCAAAGGTTCTTATTTCCATAACTTTATTACCGCATTTTTCGTCACTCTCTCCAATCCCTTGATAATCTTTCTGTTTATCGGACTTTTCGCCCGTTTTGCCTTTGTGCAGCCGGGGGTGCTGGTCTTTGAAGAGATCACGGGATATCTTGCAATTGCTATAGGAGCATTGACCTGGTGGTTGGGTATCACTTATTTTGTGAATAAGGTGCGCACTAAATTCAATTTACGTGGTATCTGGATACTGAATCGTGTTGTAGGAAGTATCGTAATGCTGGTATCTGTTGCCGGATTGATTTATACTTTGTTGGGAGAGTCACTTTATTAAGAGATAACATAATGAATCAGATAGCACAACAACTGAAAGAGAAGAATATTGCCGAATACCTTATATATATGTGGCAAGAGGAAGACTTGATCCGTGCCAATCATTGTGAACCGGAAGAGATGGAGGCAAATGTAATTGCCCGCTATCCGGAAGAACAGCGGCCTGCCATGCGAGAATGGTATACCAACCTGATTACGATGATGGGCGAGGAAGGAGTACGGGAAAAGGGTCATCTGCAGATTAATAAAAATGTAATTATCAATCTGACAGAGTTGCACAACGCATTGTCCTCTTCTCCTAAATTTCCTTTTTACAGTGCTGCTTATTTCAAGGCATTACCGTTTATCGTAGAATTACGGAATAAAAACGGCAAGAAAGATGAACCCGAACTGGAAACCTGTTTTGAAGCGTTGTATGGAGTACTCCTGCTTCGTCTTCAAAAGAAGCCTATCAGCGAAGGAACTGCCAAGGCAGTGGAAGCTATCACTAGTTTCCTTTCTATGTTGGCAAATTATTATGATAAAGACCGTAAAGGTGAATTAAAACTGGATGAATAAATGAGAATTTTAGTAACGGGTGCCAACGGTCAGCTTGGCAATGAGATGCAGGTGCTTGCGAAAGAGAACCCGCAACATACGTATTATTTCACAGATGTGCAGGAACTCGACATCTGCGACAAGCAAGCTGTGTGGACTTATATGGCAGAGAAGCAGATTGAGCTTGTTGTTAATTGTGCTGCTTATACAGCTGTAGATAAAGCTGAAGATAATCAAGAATTAGCATACAAATTGAATTGTGAAGCACCGAAACAACTGGCAAGTGCGGCCCAAGCCAATGGTGCTGCCATGATACAAGTATCTACTGATTATGTATTTGACGGTACTGCGCATACTCCATACACGGAAGACTGCAATCCTTGCCCGGATTCTGTATATGGCACCACTAAACTGGAAGGAGAAAAGGAGGTAATGAATCACTGCGAGCAAGCAGTCGTTATCCGTACCGCATGGCTCTATTCTATTTTTGGCAATAATTTCGTAAAGACGATGCTTCGTCTTGGAAAAGAGCGTGACAGCCTGGGAGTTGTTTTCGACCAGATCGGGACTCCGACGTATGCCAATGACCTGGCACGGGCCATCTATGCTATTATTAATAAAGGTATTGTTCGCGGTATCTACCATTTCAGCAATGAGGGAGTTTGTTCCTGGTATGATTTCACGGTAGCTATTCATCGTCTGGCAGGAATAACCACCTGCAAAGTGAAACCTTTGCATACAGCCGAATATCCCGCGAAAGCAAACCGCCCGGCATATTCCGTGCTTGATAAAACAAAAATAAAAACAACGTTCGATATAGAGATTCCTCATTGGGAGGAGAGCCTCAAACAATGCTTGATAAAATTAGGAATGAAAAATGAAGAATGAAGAATTTCGATGCGGCTTTATAGATAGCGTAACAATTCTTCTTTCATCATTCATCATTCATCATTCATCATTCTTCATTCTTCATTCATATTAATATATGGCAGATAATACAGAAATTTTGAGACGGCGAACGTTCGCCATTATTGCGCATCCGGATGCCGGTAAGACATCATTGACGGAAAAGCTATTGCTTTTCGGTGGTCAGATACAGGTAGCAGGTGCTGTAAAGAGTAATAAGATAAAAAAGACGGCTACGTCCGACTGGATGGAAATCGAGAAACAACGTGGTATTTCGGTAACGACTTCCGTGATGGAGTTCGACTATCGGGATTATAAAATCAACATTCTCGATACTCCGGGTCACCAGGACTTTGCTGAAGATACATACCGCACACTGACTGCTGTAGACAGTGTTATCATCGTTGTAGACGGTGCGAAGGGGGTGGAAACGCAGACGCGTAAACTGATGGAGGTATGCCGCATGAGAAAGACTCCGGTAATAATCTTCGTCAACAAAATGGACCGTGAAGGAAAAGAACCGTTCGACTTGCTCGATGAACTCGAAGAAGAACTGATGATTCAGGTTCGTCCCTTGTCCTGGCCGATAGAGCAGGGAGCACGTTTCAAAGGAGTATACAACATCTACGAACAGAAACTGGACTTGTACCAGCCATCCAAACAGATGGTAACGGAAAAAGTGGCAGTCGATATTCATACGGAAGAACTGGATCAGCAGATTGGCAAGCCATTGGCAGACAAGCTGCGTGGTGATCTGGAACTGATCGAAGGTGTTTATCCCGAATTTGATTCGGAATCCTATCTCGCAGGAGACTGTGCACCTGTATTCTTCGGATCAGCGTTGAACAACTTCGGTGTGCAAGAGCTGCTGAACTGTTTCGTGGAGATAGCTCCCAGTCCTCGTCCCGTACAGGCAGAAGAGCGTGAAGTGAATCCCGACGAACCGAAATTCACCGGATTCATCTTTAAGATCACAGCCAATATTGATCCCAATCACCGTTCTTGTGTGGCATTCTGTAAGATTTGCTCCGGCAAGTTTGTCCGCAATGCTCCCTATGTGCACGTTCGTCATGGAAAGACCATGCGTTTTTCATCGCCCACCCAATTTATGGCACAGCGTAAAACAACGATTGATGAAGCTTATGCAGGAGATATTATCGGTCTGCCGGATAATGGTACCTTTAAGATTGGCGATACGCTGACAGAAGGTGAAATGCTTCATTTCCGCGGATTGCCGAGCTTCTCGCCGGAGATGTTCAAGTATATTGAAAATGCCGATCCGATGAAGCAGAAACAGTTGGCGAAAGGTATCGATCAGTTGATGGATGAAGGTGTGGCACAGTTGTTTGTCAATCAGTTCAATGGCCGTAAGATTATCGGTACGGTGGGACAGTTGCAGTTTGAGGTCATTCAGTACCGTTTGTTGAATGAATACAATGCGTCCTGTCGCTGGGAACCGGTAAGTCTTTATAAAGCCTGTTGGGTAGAAAGCGATGATCCCGCAGAACTGGAAGCCTTCAAGAAACGTAAATACCAGTATATGGCAAAGGATAGAGAAGGGCGCGATGTGTTCCTGGCAGACTCCGGTTATGTACTTCAGATGGCGCAGATGGACTTTAAACACATCAAATTCCACTTTACAAGTGAGTTTTAAAACATATTCCGTTGATTTTAACTAAAAAATCAGGTAAAAAAAGGAAAAAAATATCTCATATAAATGAGTGAATAGAAATGAAGACACTATCCTGGGATAAAATTCAGCAAGGGGATGAAGAGGCATTCCGGCAGCTTTATGAGCAATATGCAGATTTACTGTATGGATATGGCATGAAGATAGCCGGTGATGAGACTCTGGTAACCGAGGCGATACAGTCGTTGTTTGTTTACATCTTTGAGAAAAGAGAAACTTGCACGGCTCCTCAATCCATACCCGCTTACTTATGTGTTTCGTTGAGACACATGATAGTGAACGAACTGAAAAAGGAGAATAGTGGCTCATTAAAATCACTGGATGAAGTAGGCACAAACGAATATCAGTTTGATCTGGAGATCGATATTGAAACTGCTATTATCCATTCAGAGTTGGAAAAAGAACAGCTGGAAGTTTTACAGAAAGAGCTGAACAATTTGACAAAGCAACAGCGGGAGGTATTGTATCTTAAGTACTATAAGAAGATGAGTCCGGAAGAAATAGCCCAGGTGATGGGACTCACTTCACGTACGGTTTACAATACTACTCATATGGCTATCTCCAGTTTGCGGGAGCGTATGAGCAAATCTTTCTTGTTGTTGGTAGCAGCTAATTTGTGGATTTTTAATTGAGGTGTGAGATATGGAAAAGTGGACAGAATCTTTAGATAAATACTTAGAAGAAGGAAAACTTCCTCTGGTTGGCGAAATCTTTTCTCGTAAAAAAGAAATAGGTGATAAGCTGAAGTTGCAACGTGAGGAGAGCCATAAGATCGCCTTAAGCCGGAGAAGAAAGCAAGGTGCGGGGAGAAGTTTCTCTTTCTCATGGGGAGTGGCAGCGGCAGTTGTCCTTCTTTTGGGGATAGGCGGTTACTTCCTGGCAGAAGAAAAGGTGGTGACTGATAACACTGCTATGAACTATGAATTGCCGGATGGCAGTACTGTGCAGGTGATGGAAAATTCCCGCCTGACTTACAATCATATCACATGGCTTTGGGAGCGCAAATTGCAACTATTGGGTAAAGCCTCTTTTAACGTAACCAAAGGCAAGACATTCACGGTCCGTACAGAAGCCGGCGACGTAACCGTACTGGGAACGAAATTCCTCATCGATCAGCAAGGAAAGAAGATGACCGTCAACTGTGAGGAAGGAAGTGTGCAAGTCGAGACTGCTGTAGGTAAGCGTACATTGCTTGCCGGGGAAAGCGTTCATTGCGATGAGAACAAGATTGTGCCGGTAGAGAAAAAGGCAGAAGAATCGGAGTTCCCCGAGGTGTTGGGGTATGAAGACGATCCGCTAATAAATGTAGTGGCAGATATTGAGCATATATTTGAAGTAACAGTCGTCGGACATGAGAAATGCGAGGGGCTGACCTACAACGGGACGGTCTTAACAAAAGACCTGAACGCCACACTGGAAAAAGTCTTTGGATCGTGTGGAATCAGTTATCAAATTCGAGGGAAAGAAATTATTTTAAAATAAAAAAAAGCCTCTTCTGACTATCCAGAAGAGGCTTTTTTGTTTTTCTTCAAATTTTCTTCATTTTTTCTTGGTAAAAAAACAACGGATGCTTCTCTTTCTAATAGATGAGCTATTTAATGATATTTGAAGAAAACGGTAGAATTGATTAGAAGATTAAATGTTGTAGAAGAAATTAGAAATTATCCGGCAGAAATAAGGCCGGGATTCAGAACAAACAATAGATGTTTTATAGAGAATTACAAGCTAAACTCAAAACAAACAATAGATGCTTTTTATAAAATTTAAATTTAACCCAAAACAAACAATGTTTTAAAAGAAATGCAAACTAGGGCTCAAAGCAAACAATAGACAGCGGCAGATGAATTATTCCTGCCACAAACGTAAGCCGGAAAGATTCCCTCATCGGACGTGATATGAGCTTTAGAGGCTTGTTTTTTCCGATTAAACAGACTTAGTTGGCTTAAAAAAAAGGGTTTTTCAACTAGACTGCTACGCTAATTAAAAGAATGAAAGCCGTGATGGCCCATGAGAGGTTTAACAAGACCGGTTTTTTATCTGGTAGTTTAATAGTAGGTTAAGAGGGTATGAAACCAGAAAAGGGCTGAACCGGTCTATCATTGAGTATTTTTATTTAATAATTGTTTTATCAGAGTGTGAGAGAAAGTTGAGGGGCTTTCTCTCACATTTTTTTGTAGGGACGATAGATAGGACGATTTACTATTGGACTATTTACCATTTACTATTTGGGTTGTGCAATAGAAGCAGATAGTAAATAAGATAAATGGGAATTTAGTTTAGATGTGGATGGCACGCTAAATCATAAATCATAAATTATAAATCATAAATCATTAAACTTCCCCAGTTTTCCAATCAGAGAAATGACGTTTTTATACATTATATTCCTTTCTTAATTTATTTTATAATAAAAATTTGGTATTTTCGGACGCTTTTTAGACGAACAACTTAAAATACTAATAGTTTATTATATGGAAAATATCGAAACAGCGATCCTGCTGATGGTGGTCGGAATGGCTACCGTGTTTGTTATTCTGCTGATTGTGATTTATTTAGGTAAGTTGTTGATTACATTAGTCAACAAGTATGCTCCTGAAGAAGTGGTTCCTGTGAAGCGGGAAGCATCGCAAGGTCCTGCCCCTGTTCCGGGAAACATCTTAGCCGCCATTACAGCTGCTGTAAATGTGGTGACACAAGGTAAAGGAAAAATCACTAAAGTAGAAAAATTATAAATCTATAAAGAATATCACTGAAAGACATGAAAAGAGAAGTAAAGTTTAGTTTGGTTTTCCGAGATATGTGGCAATCTGCCGGAAAATACGTACCTCGTGTAGACCAACTCGTAAAGGTAGCTCCTGCCATCATTGAAATGGGCTGTTTTGCCCGCGTAGAAACAAACGGCGGAGGTTTTGAACAGGTAAATTTATTGTTTGGTGAAAACCCGAATAAAGCGGTACGCGAATGGACAAAACCGTTCCATGAAGCCGGTATTCAAACCCACATGCTCGACCGCGCACTGAACGGACTCCGTATGAGCCCCGTTCCGGCAGACGTCCGCAAATTATTCTACAAAGTAAAGAAAGCACAAGGAACAGACATTACCCGTACGTTCTGCGGATTGAACGACGTGCGTAACATTGCTCCTTCCATCACATACGCAAAGGAAGCAGGCATGATTTCGCAATGCTCGCTTTGCATCACTCATTCGCCTATCCATACCGTAGAGTACTACACCAATATGGCGCTGGAACTTATCAAACTGGGAGCAGACGAAATCTGTATCAAAGACATGGCAGGTATCGGCCGTCCTGTATCGTTAGGTAAGATCGTAGCAAATATCAAGGCGGCACATCCCGAAATCCCCGTTCAGTATCACAGTCATGCAGGTCCCGGATTCAATATGGCAAGCATCCTCGAAGTATGCGAAGCCGGTTGCGACTACATCGACGTAGGCATGGAACCACTATCATGGGGAACAGGCCATGCTGACTTGCTTAGTGTGCAGGCGATGCTGAAAGACGCCGGATATCAAGTGCCCGAAATCAATATGGAAGCCTACATGAAAGTGCGCGGCATGATTCAGGAATTTATGGACGACTTCCTCGGCTTGTATATCAGCCCGAAAAACCGTCTGATGAACTCTTTGCTGATTGCTCCCGGACTTCCCGGCGGTATGATGGGTAGTTTGATGGCCGATCTCGAATCCAATCTGGAATCAATCAATAAATATAAGGCAAAACACAATCTGCCGTTTATGACGCAAGACCAGCTTCTTATCAAGCTGTTTGATGAAGTGGCATACGTATGGCCTCGTGTCGGTTATCCTCCATTGGTGACTCCGTTCAGCCAATACGTGAAGAACCTCGCCATGATGAATGTGATGGCTATGGAAAAAGGAAAAGAACGTTGGGGAATGATTGCCGATGATATCTGGGATATGATTCTGGGTAAAGCCGGACGTCTGCCGGGCAAACTTGCTCCCGAAATCATTGAAAAGGCAGAACGTGAAGGCCGTAAGTTCTTTGAAGGTGATCCGCAGAATAACTATCCCGATGCCCTCGACAAATATCGCAAACTGATGAAAGAGAACAAATGGGAAGTAGGACAGGACGACGAAGAACTCTTCGAATATGCTATGCACCCGGCTCAATATGAGGCTTACAAGAGTGGCAAAGCAAAAGAAGACTTCCTGGAAGACGTAGTCAAACGTCGTGCCGAAAAAGATAAATCTCCGGAAGAAGATGCCAAACCGAAGACACTGACCGTACAAGTGGACGGACAGGCCTATCGTGTGACGGTAGCATACGGTGATACCGAACTACCTGCTGCTCCTGCGGGTGCTGCCGCTGCTCCGGCAGGAGAGGGTAAAGAAGTACTTTCTCCGTTGGAAGGCAAGTTCTTCTTAGTGAAAGGTGCGCAGGAAACTCCTTTGCAAGTAGGTGACACTGTGAAAGAAGGTGATGTAATCTGCTATGTAGAAGCGATGAAGACCTACAATGCCATCCGTGCAGAGTTTGGCGGTACAGTGACTGCTATCTGTGTCAACCCGGGAGATGCTGTTTCAGAAGATGACATATTAATGAAGATAGGATAATGAACGAAATATTTGAGAACTTATATGAC
The DNA here is from genome assembly GCF_000163675.1 of Bacteroides sp. D22. Classification (NCBI taxonomy): domain Bacteria; kingdom Pseudomonadati; phylum Bacteroidota; class Bacteroidia; order Bacteroidales; family Bacteroidaceae; genus Bacteroides; species Bacteroides sp. D22. The sequence continues at coordinate 22,614 of NZ_GG774813.1, forward strand.
ATGACTGCGTTCAGCAATATCATTGCCGAACCGCAGTTCCTGATAATGTATGCCATCGCGTTCGTTCTGCTCTATTTGGGTATTAAGAAACAGTACGAGCCGTTGCTGCTTGTCCCCATCGCTTTCGGTGTGTTGCTAGCCAACTTCCCCGGAGGAGATATGGGCGTGATTCAGGCCGACGAAAATGGTATGGTGATGGTAAACGGAGTGTTGAAGAACATCTGGGAAATGCCTTTGCATGACATTGCCCACGAACTGGGAATCATGAACTTCATCTACTATATGTTGATTAAAACAGGTTTCCTGCCTCCGATCATCTTTATGGGTGTCGGTGCGCTGACGGACTTCGGGCCGATGTTGCGTAACCTGCATCTTTCTATATTCGGTGCAGCTGCACAGTTGGGTATCTTTACCGTGTTGCTGGTAGCCATCCTGATGGGATTCACTCCACAGGAAGCCGCTTCTCTGGGCATTATCGGTGGTGCGGATGGTCCGACAGCCATCTTTACCACCATCAAACTGGCGCCGCATTTGCTGGGCCCGATTGCCATTGCCGCTTATTCGTATATGGCGCTCGTTCCGGTGATTATTCCGCTGGTAGTGAAACTGTTCTGTACGAAGAAAGAGTTGAGCATCAACATGAAAGAACAGGAAAAGAAGTACCCTTCGAAGACTGAAATCAAGAACCTGCGTGTATTGAAGATTATCTTCCCGATTGTGGTAACTACTATTGTTGCCCTCTTCGTGCCAAGTGCAGTGCCTTTGGTGGGGATGTTGATGTTTGGTAATCTGGTGAAAGAAATCGGAACTAACACATTCCGCTTGTTCGATGCCGCTTCCAATAGCATCATGAATGCTGCCACCATCTTCCTCGGACTGTCTGTAGGAGCAACGATGACAGCCGAAGCATTCCTCAACTGGACAACAATCGGTATTGTGATCGGTGGATTCCTTGCATTTGCACTTTCTATAACCGGTGGTATTTTCTTTGTGAAACTGGTAAATCTCTTCTCGAAGAAGAAAATCAATCCGCTTATCGGTGCTACTGGTTTGAGTGCCGTTCCGATGGCGAGCCGTGTAGCCAATGAGATTGCTTTGAAATACGATCCGAAGAATCACGTATTGCAGTATTGCATGGCAAGCAACATCTCCGGAGTAATCGGTTCTGCCGTAGCTGCGGGTGTGTTGATCTCCTTCCTTGCGTAAGATAATTCCTGCCTGAAAAAGACTTTTTATACATTCACACTTGGAAGATTCGTTTGATAGCGTTATCTTTGTGTGAATGTATAACAGTAAAAATAGCAAGCGTATGAGTGCAATGTCATTGGAAGCCGAAAAGAACGAACTGATTCGGCGGATTCTGGATGTGGATGATGTCGCTATTCTGCGGAGAGTGAAATCGATGTTGAGTTGTGAAGAAGAGCAAACGAATGTTGTCGCAGAGGAAGCAGCTCCCTACCAGACAAAGGCGGAGATTCTGGCAAGCTTAGATCAGGCGTGTAAGGAACTGAAACTGAATCTGGAGGGTAAGTTGGAGTTTAAGTCATTAGATGATGCCCTTAATGAAATATAGAATAAGCGTTACCCTCGAATTTTTAAGGGAAATGAAGCATTTGTCAAAACGGTATAAATCGTTGAAAGAAGATCTTAGGAATTTTGGAAATGATTTGTTATTAAATCCTGAACAAGGAGTCAGTTTGGGCAACAATCTTCGTAAAATACGTATAGCGATAACTTCGAAAAATAAAGGTAAAAGTGGAGGTGCACGGGTGATAACCTATACGATAATCTGGACAGAAATAGATACAGAGATAAAATTGCTCACTATTTATGATAAGTCAGAACGTGCAAATATCACAGATAAGGAAATAGAAGATATCCTGAAGCAAAACGGTATTTTGTAATCCTTATGATATAAAAAGAAATCGTCCTGTTTCACGGTTACGTGATAACAGGACGATTTCTTTTATAAGACTAAGACTTTGTGAACAAGTTTCTTTTGTTTCTAAATTTATTCACTGATAACCTTTCTGTATTCCGCTACCGCCATCTTTTCCGACAGATACGCATTAATCAGATTGGTGTGCGCCTGCGTCCATGACAATTGCGCGGAGAGCACATCCACCATGTTTGCCTTTCCTTCATTATACGAGAAAGAAACCAAATCAAGATTTTCATTAGCCAGATTCATAGTCTCTTTGGCGGTTTTCACTTGATATTCCGTTTCCGTCAGTTTGGTTAGGGCGGCAGAAAGTTCCTCGTTGATATTATCCGTCACATAACTTTGTTGCAGTTTCTGTATGCTGATATACGCTTTCTGCTGACGGTTTGTTTTGAACCGGGCTCCCCAACGGAAGATCGGTATATTCAGGTTAATGCCGACGATGGGATTGAAAGAAACATCATAACCGAGGTTAGGTGTAGCTGTAGCCCATCCACCGCTGAAATACATATTCAATTGCGGGTTGAACTGGCTAAGAGCCGCTTTGCGTTGCGCCTGACTTTTCATGATGTTTACTTCCGTACTTTCGTAATCCGCGCGACGTTGCAGTACATTCTCCAGAGAAAGTATCTGCACCGGAGCGGAAGCCGTGTCAATCGTGTACAGACTGTCTACGGGATTGTTCGGCTCTTCTCCCATCAGGATATTCAGCTTTTGCAGCGCCAGCGTATAGTTCTGACGCGCCTTGATATATTGCAATTCCGCTTCTTTCAACCGGGTGGAAATCATTAATAAGTCCGTTCGACTAATCATCCCGTCGTTGAAACGATCCTGAATGATGTCATACTGTTGCTTCACAATACTTTGATACTTGTCCGCCGCCTGCAACATAGCCTGTGAAGCGGAAGCATTCCAATAAACTGCATCGCTCTGATAATGAATCTGGTCGATGGTAAGCTCCTCATTTAGTTGATTCAGCTTCTCGTCCGCTTTGGCAATCTTGTGCTGGGCGTTGAGTGCCCCGCCCGTGTACAACGGTTGCGAGACGATAAATACACCTTGATAGGTGTGGTTGCGGTATTCGCCTACCGGTTCGTTCCAGGCATTAAGGTCGCTCATGTTGAGGGTCCCGTCCGCATTGACATCAATTTTGGGCAAGAATCCCGTGTGAGCAATCTTCCGTGCTTCCGTACTTGCCATCGTCTTTAGTTTCTGTTGCTTCAGAATTTGACTGTAAGCTTCCACTTTATCCCGGTAAGCTTCCCGGCTAAGATAGGGCTGCTGTGCTCCGGCTGTGAGGCCAAGGAGCAGCAGAGACAGAGTTATAAGTTGAGTTTTCATTTTATTCAATCTATACAATAAATTCAAGTTTCATATAAGAGAAGGCAATTAGCCTTTGATTCTCTGAATGGCACAATAAGCTACCGGAAGAACAAACAGCGTCAGAGCCGAAGCCACCAACAGGCCTCCCATAATCGTAGCCGCCATACCGCCGAACATCGCGTCGAACAACAATGGCAACATACCCAGAATGGTAGTGCCGGACGCCATTGCTACGGGGACAATACGACTCGTTGTAGCACTGACAACAGCATCCAACGGTTTTTTGCCCGTTTTTGCTTCCAGATCAATCTGTTCCACCAGTACAATCGCATTTTTGATATTCATCCCAATCAGTCCGAGCAAACCAAGGATGGAGAAGAAGTCGAACGACTTGCCTAGCAACACCAATCCCAAAACGATACCGATAAAAATAAGCGGTAACATCAACAAGATCACTGTCGGCTTACGATACGTTCTGAACAGGAACAACAGCGTGACGAACATCAGGAAGAACGTCAACGGTAAATTCTTGGCCAACGCCTCGTTAGACTCCACCTGACTTTCCTGTTCCCCGAAATACTTCATCGTATACCCCTCCGGCACTTTAATCTCTTTCTGCACCAGCGGCCAAACCTCATTGAAAGCAGCAATCGCATTCACTCCGCGACGCGGATCGCATTGCGCCATCATCACCATTTGCCGGTTGTAATCTTTCACATTCGAGAAACGATATTGGAAATCAAATTCCGATACCACCTGTTCCAGACTGGTCGTCTCATTCCCCGTGCCGAACACGGGCAACGTGCGCAGGTCATTGATGCGGAACGAATCCACTGTGTTATCCTTCAATAAGATAGGAAGCACCTGATCGCCCTGCCGGTACTCTCCAAGCGTCATACCTGTGGTTCCGATCTGGATACTTTGTGCCATTCCCTGACGCGATACCCCTAACGGTTGCGCCCGTTCGGGACTATATACAGGCTTCCATACAGGAACTTTATTTCCCCACGAATTGCGCACATTGATTAAATCCGGATTCCGGTGCATAATCTCCAAAGCCTGGTTGGTGAGCGCCACAAGCGTGTCCACATTCGGACCGATAAACCCGATTTCGATAGCGGCATCCACCGCAGGCGACAGTTTGAACAGACTGGTACGGGTAATCGCATTCGGATAATTCGCCTTCATGTACGCATCGAAATCTTCTTCATACTCTTTTGTATATTTACTGTCCGTCAATTCAACCAATACATTGGCAAAATTCGGTTTCGGGCCCACCGAAGTAGAAGCCAGGTAATACCTTAACGGCGTGCTGCCGAAGGTGATCGATACTTTCTTCACTTCCGGCTGCTTTGCCAGATGCTCTTCTACGGATTTCATCTCTTTCACTACATCATTGATGCTATACCCGTCGGGATAGAACACGTCTGCCCGGAAATAAGGCTTATCGAGAGAAGGGAAGAAGTTTTGCGGCATCGTCCCCATGATAACCAGCGAAGCAACAAAGAGCACTACCATCGAACCCAGTGTCAATGTTTTCCTACGAATCAGCGTGCGGAGGATGGAGGCGAATTTGTGATAGAACGGTTTGTCATACGGGTCTTTCGTGCCGTCCTTTGCTTTCGCTTTCAGGATGAAATTACCGAAAACAGTGGTTTGCGTCAGCGCGAGCACCCAGCTCAATCCCAGCGAGATGGCAAGCACCACAAAAAGCGGTTTCACGATTTCCGCCACGGCAGAAGGAGCAAGGTAGAGCGGGAGGAACGAACAGATAGCGATGAACGTAGCCCCAAGCAATCCCCATTGCGGACCGGTTGCTCCGTCTATCAGCGCTTTCCGCCGGTCTACTCCGCGGGCGATGGCAATCTGTGCATTGTCTGTCACCACGATGGCGTTATCCACCAGCATCCCCATGGCGATGATAAATCCCGCCAACGAAGTACGGTTCAGCCCGACACCGAAGAAAGACATGATAAGCAATGTGCCGCCAATAGAGAAAATCAGTGACGAGCCGATCAGCACACCTGCGCGCAAACCCATCACCAACATGATAATCACAATAACAATCAGAATCGATTCGATCAGATTGATGATAAATCCGTTGTTGGCTTCGTTGGCAATTTCGTTTTCCAGATACAGGCTTTGCAGTTCCAGTCCCACAGGCATCAGTGGCAGCAATTCGTCCAGTTTGGCTTTCACGTTTTTGCCCGTCTGCACCACGTCCCGTTGCGGGTCGGTGGAGACGCCGATGCCGATGGCACGTTTGCCGTTCACGTGCATGATGTTGGATGGAGGGTCCATGTACCCTTTTTCGATGACGGCGATATCGCCCAGTTTCACTTGTCCGGCTTTGGTGGTAATCACCTGGTTGCGGATATCGTCTACGGTGGTATACATACCGTTGGCGGTCACCCGGAGCTGTTGCTCGCCGGCACGGATTTCTCCGGTATTGATAATCTGGTTCTGCGATTGCAACAGACTGGCAAGTTGTTTCGGGTCGATGCCCATACCTACGAGCTTATTGGTGGAAATAAAAATATTGACCACCTCCGTCTGCGTCCCGAATAGGGCGACTTTCATCACCCCGTCCGCCGTCACTACCTGTGTCTTGATTCGTTCCGCCCAGTTGCGCATCTCTTCGTATGTGTAACCGTCGTCCGCCGTCAGACCGTAATAGATGCCGAACACGTCGCCGAAATCATCGGAAACCGTCGGTGCGGAAGCACCGCTCGGCAATTGTGGCTGTATATTTAGCACCTTCCGTCGCAATTCATCCCACTTCTGCGGAATGGAGCTTGCCGACAAGGAAGGTTGCAACTCGAATGTGATTTTTGAGAGCCCGTACATCGATTCCGATTTTATCTTGTACACACCGCTCATACTTTGAATCTCACGAGAGATAGGCTCGGTAATCAACCGCTCCACTTCTGCCGGTTCGGCACCCGGATAGCGGGTCATAATAACCGCCGACTTTATGACGAAAGGAGCATCCTCTTTCTTACCCAGCTTGCCGAAGGAAGTGATTCCCCCAATCAGCAATACAGCAAGAAAGAAATAGATGATTTTCGTATTATCTAATGAATATTTGGCTAAACTCATAATAAATGATCGTTGATAATTGATGAATGACAGCGGATAAATGATTACATAATCATTTACCAACTATCACCTGTCAACAGTTGTGATAGATTCTCCTTCTACTAGTTGGTATACGCCTGCTATGACGATTTTTTCACCGGGTTTCAAACCTTCCGAGATGAGCGCCTGTGCTTCTCCGGTCGGGGCGTTGACGGTCACTTCCCGTTTGTGGACTTTATTGTCTTCTACCACCCAGACATACATTTTATTCCCTTCGCTTTCACCGAATACGGCACTAAGCGGTACAATCGTCCAGCTATCCTGCACCAACGGGCCTACATCTGCCGTGAAACGGATGCTGCACGTGAAACCGGGTTTCACAGCATACAGATCGCGGTCGAATGACGGATCGTCAATCGTGATGCTGACCGGAATTCCTGTGCCATCCGTAGAAATATCAAGATATTCTTCCAGTTTCGCTTGAAACACGTGTCCTTTAAATGTGTCGAACTCTACAAGGAAACGCGGGTCCTTGGCACGCAACAAATAAAGATACGCATCCGGAATGGTGAATTTGATACGCAGATTGTGTGTATTGACAAGCTGCACGATACCCTCACCGGAGTTGACACGCTGATAGTTTTCCACCAGTCGTTTTTCGATAGAACCGTCGAAAGGAGCTGTCAGCTTGGTGTCGCGCATATTGTTGGCAGACAGTTCGTATTCAGACTTCGCCTTCTGGAAGTTGGCGAGGCTGATTTCATATTCCTGTACGGAGATCGCTTGCCGGGAGAGGAGCCGTTTGTTACGTTCCACTTGTGCCGAAGCCGTTTCGTATGCCGATTTCGTGGCGGCATATTGCAACGCGATGTCTCTGGGGTCGATAGCCGCGATGAGTTGTCCTTTTTTCACTTTCTGTCCTTCGATGACAGGAAGCTGGATGATTTGTCCGTTGACCCGGAAAGCCAGCTTCACATATTCCACCGCTTCCACGATTCCCGAGAAATCTTTTCTGATAATCGATCTTGACTCGACAATCGTAGTCTTTACAGGACGTGCAGTTGTCGTTGTCGTTTCTTTTTTCTGTCCGCAGCCAGCCAGCAAGATTGCAGCCGCCAGGACGAATCCAAATTCCTTTTTCATATACCACGTTGATGTTTAGAGGTTTTGCGTTGATAAATAGCGAATAATATACTAAAACAACTCCTGTTTATTTATGTTCAACATTCCTGTCTTTTCATATCCTGCCTCTTAACCTTTATATGGAACACAAAAAAAACGGGAACTTTACGAGTTCACCACAGAATTCTAAGACCTATGCAAATAATAGGCCTATAAAAAACAGTTAAAGAAATTAAACGGGCTATTTCAGTCCGTTTACTTTTTGTAAGTCATTAACTCCACAAAGGGTGTTCCCCTTTTGACCACAGCAAACATTCTTCCTACTAGTTTAAACTTGACTGCATTTAGCACTACTCCATAAGCTTTCCCTTCCTTCCTTTTCCTTTCATAATACTCTTTCATTTCCTTATCCCATACAATCGCTGAATTAGCAGCTTGTGAAAGATCCGCTTTCAATAGTTTTGCTCCC
>NZ_GG774813.1:31334-75693 GCF_000163675.1 Bacteroides sp. D22
AACGTAAATAACAACNNCCAAAGTTTTTTTTTGAGATGTCAATGCCAATAAACCATTTCTTTTCCATATTTTTGCACTATTAAAGGGTTAACCATAGGTTGAACAAACTATATCCTTTAATAGGCCAACGACCTAAAATTCTAATTGGATCTGTTCAACTGATAAGGAAAGAAGGACTAATTCCGTGGATAGGGCTTCTGCCTAGAGGACACAATGGGTCACCTACTTTCCTTGGTTAACTTGTTTTAACCACAAAGGTAATATTTCAACCTTTATTTTTCACAGTGCAAATCTAAAGGAGGACACAGAGTTCTTCTCTCTCTTTCCGTAAGCAAAACAGAGCGATAAATACGATTACTCTGTATTACTCTATAGGGAATAAAAATAGTAAACCTCCGTGTCCTCTGTGGTGAAATATAAATTCCCATTTAGCAAAGAAGTGTGCAGAAATAAACTAAAATCGCACTATTTTGCTCATTTCAGTGCAAAAATGAATGAAAGTTTTTCCTACTATAAAGTTGAAAAACATAAAAACATCTGCCACCTGCAACGAAACGCGTGTAATACACTAGTTAATAGATAATTGTAACGTTGCAGATACCTGTGGCAGATAGGTTGCAGATAAAGTATCTGCAACGCGTTATATAATCAAAGAAAAAGCCTTGATTCCTTTGTGCAAAGCTATGGGATAAATGGGGTGACTCTATGGATAAATGGTGGTGTCTCTACGGGGAAACGACAGTATCCTTACGTGGAAACTGTAGTGTCCCGCCTTAGAAACTCTCGTTTCCTGCCGTGGAAATTGTAATTTCTAATGCAGGAAACGACAGTTCCCCGCCTGGAAACGGGAAGTTAATGTATACAATAAACTTTTGCCCTCCTGGAGAATTAGCTTATGTAAGGTTTATACTGTGTTGCAGATACTTTATCTGCAACCTATCTGCAACAGTATCTGCAACGCTCCAACTATTTATCAACTAGTGCATTACACGCGTTTGGTTGCAGGTGGCAGATGTTTTCATGTTTTTTCAACTTTATGGTAGGAGGATTACGCATCAAAATTGTGCTTACAACCGTAAGTCATAAAACAAATTCACCTCTGTGCCCTCCGTGTCCTCTGTGGTAAAAACCGTGCAATAATGTGTCAATGTGCTAATTGTTTACGTTGTGTCCCACATGGTAATTGGTACGCTGATAATTATTCACTATTGGAACTTTTTGCGCAGCCTTTTTATCCAACTGTCGCTACGTATAACATTATTATTCTCTCCAATCGCTTTTTTCAAATCCCGGATCCGTTCATTTTGTCTCTTCATTGCTGCCTGTATTTCGTTTATCAACGTATTTATTTCCTTCTGCAGCTGAATTTCCTTTTCTTTCAATTGAATAATGTGGGCGTATTTCTCGCAGACCATTGTTTTATCTATGCACAGTTGTTCCAGCGTATCAATATATTCTGCTGTAATGCCGGCTTTACTTCGGCGAAAGAGTTCCAGAATACATTCTTCGTCAACGTTCGGAACATTGTCTATGTATAACATAGGGAATTGTCCCATTTCCACCCAAAGCAGGATCGCTTCTTTTTCGATGTGATACTTAATCACTGCTTTTTCTACACTAATCCATTTTGGCATATTGCTTTTGTTTTAATGTGTTATAAAAAAAGGAGTAAATAACGTATTGTCCGGAGAGGTGCAACGAACACCCACGATTTTTATGATTTCGGTCGGGTGGGGAATTGGTTGGGGTATAAGGATTGTTGAAACCGACCGGATACAATAAAAGCGTGAGTGCTGTTGTACCATTATCTAAATCGAGGTCTTAGCATACCGTGCACCAGATAATGATAAACAACAGACACCCACGCCAAACGTTTATATATAACAAATCTCTAATCGATATGTTGATATACGATCATCTACGTGGAGTATCTGTTGTATCATTTCCCGGTGCATGAAATTTGCTAAGTTTCGATTTGGGAAACAATACGTTATTTACTCCATTAAGGAATAAAAAACGCTTTTGCCTGTTTCATCACGCTGATGGGCAGAAAGCGTGTGACAAAGATATATGTTTTTTTCGGAATAGGATGGAAAAGAGGAAATAAATGCAGGAAATATGGTATGAGAATAGAGAGTATGGTATAAAGATGGTAAATATGCTATACGGGTGGCAAATATAATGTGATGATAAAAAGGAGGGAGCCAAAAGTAAAACCATCTATTAGATTGATATTATTTAGGTACGGATTACACGGATTTCGCGGTTTTAGTCTAATGGAACCGTGAAACCCGTGTAATCCGTGCCTAAATGAAAGCCATAAAAGTCTTTTGACCTCGTATTGTCTTTCCGTGCAATTCTTTTTTTAGCTGCGATTTCTTTTGGGCTTTCCGGAGAAGATAGTCAGTTCAAGAATTGCAAAGATGATTTCCGTTGTGGTATATCCGGTAAATGTATATTCCAAATTTTCATTTTCGGAGAAGTATTTGAGATAAACGGTTGGAGTGCCATTGTGGAAGTCGAGAAAAAGATAAGAAGTATAATCATAGATGCCAAGATCGGCAAACTCGTTCAGAATCGCTGTGTTGAAAATCGTGCATTGGCCTGTCTTTGATTCATTTCCGGACATTTCGAATCTGCGATGTTCTTTTGCGAGATCGTCTTTATTCACATGCCTGAATTGTTCTTGCAGCTCTTTACTGAAAGAAAGGCGTTGTCTGATGAAATTGAAAACTTCTTCCTTTGTCATTTGTTTTAAATCGGTTATTTCCATTTTTTATTAATTAGTCGGGTAAAGGTACTTTCTTTATTTGGTAATAAATCGGATTTAGTCATATTTCTTTTATTTATTTTTCGGCTTATAACCCTAAAAGAATCTGAATTTATGGATTTATTTAGGGTTATAACCCTAAAAACTTTCCGAAAATAGTATATCTTTGTGCTTATAACCCTAAAAACTTTTGAATATGATTAATCGTGAACAGTATATGGAACAAATTGTTCCTTTTATAGATAAGCCGTTTGTAAAAGTGATAACGGGTATTCGTCGCAGTGGAAAGTCGGTAGTGCTGCGTCTGATTCGTGACGAACTGTTGAGGAGAGGAGTTCGTGAAGAACGTATCATCTATCTGAATTTTGAAAGTTTTCAGTGGATAGATCTGAAAGAGGCGAAGGCTTTGTATGCTTATATTCGGGGACAGGCGGGAGATGCGGGTAAATATTATATTCTCTTGGATGAAATTCAGGAAGTGGACGGTTGGGAAAAAGTGGTCAACTCACTTCTGGTAGATTTGGATACGGATATTTATGTGACCGGCTCCAACTCACGTATGTTATCGTCCGAACTGGCAACTTATTTAACGGGACGGTATGTCGCTTTCCATGTCATGACCTTGTCTTTTAGAGAATATCTGACTTTCCATGACTTGCAGGCCAATGATCCGACGCTCAACCGGAAGGAGGAATTTCAGAAATATCTCCGTATGGGAGGATTTCCGGCCATACATACTGCCGATTATGGATATGAGGCTATCTATAAAATTGTCTACGACATCTATTCTTCTGTCATTCTTCGTGACACGGTGCAGCGTCACAATATCCGGAATGTGGAATTGCTCGAACGGGTAGTGAAGTTTGTTTTCGATAATATAGGCAATAAGCTGAACGCTAAAAATATAGCTGATTACTTCAAAAGTCAGCAACGGAAGGTGGATATGAATACCATCTATAATTATCTGAATGCATTGGAAAGTGCTTTTATCATTCAACGTATTCCCCGGTATGATATTAAAGGAAAGGAAATTCTGCAGACGAATGAAAAGTATTTTGTAAGCGACCTTTCTTTGATTTATTCCGTGATGGGCTATCGTGACCGGTTGATTGCAGGTATGTTGGAGAATCTGGTCTGTCTGGAGTTGAAAAGAAGGGGTTATGAAGTGTATGTAGGCAAACAGGATGATAAAGAAGTGGATTTTGTAGCCATCCGTCGGGAAGAAAAGATTTATGTGCAAGTAACGTATCAGTTAGCTTCACAGGCCACTGTTGAGAGGGAGTTTGCTCCTTTGCTCGCCATTAACGACCATTATCCTAAATATGTAGTTAGCATGGACAGCTTGTGGCAGGATAATGTGGAGGGTGTCAGGCATCGTCATATAGCCGATTTCTTGTTGGATGATGCTTGACGTTAAGGAATATAGAAAACGAAAAAGAGGAAATTCTCTGCGAGAATCTCCTCTTTTTTCATCTTTCACGAAAGATCGAATTATTTCTTCTTACGGTCACCGTAACGGCTCATGAACTTATCAACACGACCTGCAGTATCTACCAATGTAGATTTACCTGTATAGAACGGGTGAGAAGTGTTTGAGATTTCAATCTTCAGCAACGGATAAGTTTCACCTTCGAATTCGATGGTTTCTTTAGTTGCTACAGTTGATCTAGACAAAAACATGTCACCATTTGACATATCTTTAAATACTACCGGACGGTATGATTCTGGATGAAGGCCTTTTTTCATTTCAGTATCTGTTTTTTTAATTTATATTCTGTTACTATTTTGGTAAGAAATAGTGTAATGGTCATTTTCAGAGCGCAAAGATAATGCTTTTCTGTGAAATAGAAAAAGGTTTTCTAAAATTTCTGATTTCTAATTTATGATTTCTGATTTGCTATGCAGATTTTGGTGATTAAATGAATGAAAAATGAGGTATAAATGAGGTATAAATAAGGTATAAATAAGGAGATATAAATCCGAAGGCATCAATCAGAATTCAGAAATCATAAATCCCAAAGTTTGCAAGGTGGACATTACAATCTAATGTCACACTCGTATTCCTGCTAAATTTTGCAGTCTGATTTAAACCTTTTTCTACTATATTTTTCTTTCCGATGTTCGTTATTCGATGGATAATGCTTACTTTTGCGTAGAATTTTTATTCACTAACAATAAACTTTAAACAAAATGGTAAATTACAAAGATTTAGGATTGGTAAACACAAGAGAAATGTTTGCTAAGGCTATCAAAGGTGGATATGCTATCCCAGCATTCAACTTCAACAATATGGAACAAATGCAGGCTATCATCAAGGCTGCTGTTGAAACTAAATCTCCTGTGATTCTTCAGGTTTCTAAAGGTGCTCGTCAGTATGCTAACGCTACTTTGTTGCGTTACATGGCACAGGGTGCTGTAGAATATGCTAAAGAATTAGGCTGCGCACATCCGGAAATCGTTCTTCACCTTGACCACGGAGATACATTCGAAACTTGCAAATCTTGTATCGATTCAGGTTTCTCTTCAGTAATGATCGATGGTTCTCACCTTCCTTACGAAGAAAACGTAGCATTGACTAAGAAAGTTGTTGAATACGCTCACCAGTTTGACGTAACTGTAGAAGGTGAACTTGGCGTATTGGCTGGTGTAGAAGATGAAGTTTCTTCCGACCATCACACATATACTGACCCTGAAGAAGTAATCGACTTCGCTACTCGCACTGGTTGCGACTCTTTGGCTATCTCAATCGGTACTTCTCACGGTGCTTACAAGTTTACTCCGGAACAATGCCACATCGACCCGAAGACTGGCCGTATGGTTCCTCCTCCATTGGCTTTCGAAGTATTGGACGCTGTAATGGAAAAACTTCCGGGATTCCCTATCGTTCTTCACGGATCATCTTCAGTTCCGGAAGAAGAAGTGGAAACTATCAACAAATATGGTGGTGCACTGAAAGCTGCTATCGGCATTCCGGAAGAAGAATTGCGTAAAGCTGCTAAGTCTGCTGTTTGCAAAATCAACATCGACTCTGACTCACGTCTGGCTATGACTGCTGCTATCCGTAAGACTTTCGCTGAAAAACCGGCTGAATTCGACCCACGTAAGTATCTTGGCCCGGCTCGTGACAACATGGAAAAACTGTACAAGCACAAAATCATCAACGTGCTCGGTTCTGACAACAAATTGGCACAGTAATAATCTCCGGATTATTCCATAAATAAAAGAAAGAGGCTGCTCCGGTTTGAACACTGGTAGCAGCCTTTTTTATGACGTTTAATCGTTTCAGAACGGAGAGAAGATAACACTATGGCTGTAATAAAGAACACCCGTGTCACAACTGAATGTAACACGGGTGTTCTTATCTATTATATAATGTTTCTTACATCAAGAATCCAAGCAGAATACCGGCAGCAACAGCTGAACCGATCACTCCGGCAACGTTCGGACCCATAGCGTGCATCAGCAAATAGTTGGTCGAATCATATTCCAAACCAATCACTTGTGAGATACGTGCAGAGTCGGGAACAGCAGAAACACCTGCATTACCGATCAACGGATTGATCTTATTACCCTTCTTCAGGAAGATATTGAAGATCTTAACGAAGATGACACCGGAGGCAGTTGCAATAACAAATGACAATGCACCGAGAGCAAAGATCTTGATAGAGTCGAGCGTCAGGAATTCGGAAGCTTGCGTAGAAGCACCTACTGTCAGACCCAACAGGATAGTGATTGTATCAATCAACGGACCACTGGCAGTATTAGCCAAACGGCGGGTTACACCACTTTCTTTCAACAGGTTACCGAAGAACAGCATACCCAGCAAAGGCAGACCGGAAGGAACCAGGAAACAAGTCAGCAACAAACCGATGATCGGGAAAATCACCTTCTCCGTGTGAGAAACGGCACGCGGCGGTTTCATGCGGATGACACGTTCGTTCTTGGTGGTGAGCAGACGCATGATAGGCGGCTGTATCACCGGAACCAACGCCATATAGGAGTAGGCGGACACCGCAATGGCTCCCATCAGGTTAGGTGCTAGCTTGGAAGAAAGGAAGATGGCCGTCGGGCCGTCTGCTCCACCAATGATACCGATAGCACCGGCTTGCATTGGGTCGAAACCCATTTCCAATGCGATCATATATGCACCGAAGATACCGAACTGTGCAGCTGCACCAATCAGCATCAATTTTGGATTAGAGATAAGTGCCGAGAAGTCCGTCATGGCACCGATACCCAAAAAGATGAGTGGCGGATACCAGCCGGAGGTCACTCCCTGATACAATATATTCAATACAGAACCTTCTTCATAAATACCGACTTTCAGCCCGGCATCCATATTAAAAGGTATATTACCGATCAATATACCGAAACCGATAGGAATCAGCAGCATCGGTTCGAACTCTTTGGCTATTGCCAAATAGATGAATACCAAGCCAACGAGAATCATGACTACATGCCCTACCGTAGCATTGGCAAAGCCTGTGTATGTCCAGAAGTCGGCCAGGTTATTTCCTAAAAAGTTTATAAAGTCTCCCATATTATTCAATAATTACGAGGTCATTACCTTCAAGAACAGAGTCTCCCTTGTTGACGTTGATGGCAGTAATCTTACCGTCCTTATCCGCATTGATATTGTTTTCCATCTTCATGGCTTCCAATATGATAATGGTCTGTCCTTTCTTTACAGTATCGCCTACATTCACTTTGATGTCGAGGATCACACCCGGCAGCGGAGATTTTACTCCTGATTTTCCGGTAGACGGAGCAGTCGGTTTCACTACTTGAGTAGGAGCAGTAGGAGCATTAGGCATCGGGCGTACTGTCACGGGTTTCGCAACAGGCTTCGGCTGTTTCTCCATTTCTACTTTATAGTGTGTACCGTTCACTTCTACATGAGCGATGTTGTCTTCAATATCTCCGATGGTTACTTTATATGAGTTACCGTTGATTTTATATTTATATTCTTTCATCGTTTTTACTTTTTAAAAGGTGACTTACTTTCTGGGAGGAGTTTCACGCAAAGTGTAAATCTTCGAACTCCATGGTGAGTAGCTGCGTTTTACGCGGGTGATGGTCAGTACCGTTTCTTCTACGTCGTGCACCTCATCCTGCATTTCGTGTAATGCCATAGAAATAGCAGCGTATACTTCGCCCGGAGCCTGTGACAGTTCCTTAGCTTCATGCTTGTCAATGCCTTTAGATTTCATAGCGTTACGCTTGCTCAAATTAACAGCTACTTTTCCTACAATCTTAAAAGCAATAAAGAGAAGAATCAATCCGCAGAATACTACGCTCATGGCAGAAATGGACATTCCAACGCCATCAGCATCGTGTTCTTCAAACTTTTCCATCTTGGAATTGCTGTCAAGAGTCTTGTTGTTGGTGCTCGGAGTCACGTATTTGTCACCGCTTCCACTTTTTACTTCCCATTCAGCTGCCCCGTCGCTTACACGAGCGTATGATTGATTGGGACCGAGAGTGCCTGCGGGCACTACAATCTGGTCGAGCAACTTCTTGCCGGAGTCGAACAGACCAACCCAGTTAGCTGTTTCCGGATTCAGCTTGAAGCTGGTATGGAAAGTACCACGGTTAGGTTCGCCATCTGCCCAGAATAGTGCATGTTGGCGTGGTTTCACTAAGGTAAGTATATCACCTTTCGGGATAAAATAAGTAACTGTATCGCCCGGTTGGCTGCTTACTTTCAGCAAGCAAGCTGCCAGGTCGGCGCTACCGAATGATTTATTGAATATTTCAATCCATGCGCTGTGCAATCCGTAATCGTCCTGAAAATTACTCTGATTGTCTATCAGGATTTCGTTTAGCACCAGCTTATTGTTCGACTTTTGCTCTCCACAAGAAGTCAGACCAATCAGCAACAGCAAAGAAAGGAATATTCCGATTTTGGTTTTGTTCATAATCGTTCTTGTTTTAATGTGAAAAGTAGGATTACAACGGAATATTACCATGCTTCTTAGCCGGATTACTCAATTTCTTAGTCTGCAACTGCTGCAAAGCACGGATAACACGGAAACGTGTGTTGCGTGGTTCAATCACATCGTCGATGTAGCCATATTTAGCTGCATTGTAAGGATTGGCGAACAGTTTCGTGTATTCTGCTTCTTTCTCTGCAAGGAATTGAGCAGGGTTTTCCTGATCTTTGGCTTCGCGTGCGTACAATACTTCTACTGCTCCTGCACCACCCATTACTGCGATTTCGGCAGTAGGCCATGCGTAGTTCATGTCACCGCGAAGTTGCTTACAACTCATCACGATGTGAGAACCACCGTAAGATTTACGTAATGTAATAGTAACCTTAGGCACAGTAGCTTCACCGTAAGCATACAACAGTTTAGCACCATGAAGGATAACGCCATTGTATTCCTGACCTGTTCCCGGAAGGAATCCCGGTACGTCTACCAACGATACGATAGGAATATTGAATGCATCGCAGAAACGAACGAAACGTGCACCTTTACGAGATGCATTGCTGTCGAGCACACCAGCCAGATACTTAGGCTGATTAGCAACGATACCTACCGATTGTCCGTTGAAGCGGGCGAAACCGATGATGATATTCTTTGCATAATCTTTCTGGATTTCAAGGAATTCACCGTTGTCCACAATAGCGCCGATCACTTCGTACATGTCATACGGTTTAGTAGGGCTGTCGGGGATAATATCGTTCAAAGAATCTTCCAGACGGTCGATTGGGTCTGTGCAATCTACATAAGGAGCTTCTT
Organism: Bacteroides sp. D22; assembly: GCF_000163675.1. Lineage (NCBI taxonomy): Bacteria > Pseudomonadati > Bacteroidota > Bacteroidia > Bacteroidales > Bacteroidaceae > Bacteroides > Bacteroides sp. D22. The sequence goes on from NZ_GG774813.1 coordinate 40,848, forward strand.
CAAGGTTGTTTTGAGGAATATAGCTCAACAGTTTGCGAATCAGTTCGAAACCTTCTTCTTCTGTTTGGGCGGTGAAATGAGTCACACCCGATTTAGTGGAGTGAACGCTTGCGCCACCGAGGTTTTCCTGGCTAACGTCTTCACCTGTAACGGTCTTCACCACTTTCGGTCCGGTGAGGAACATATAAGAAGTGCCTTCCATCATCAGTGTGAAGTCGGTCAGAGCCGGAGAATAAACAGCACCACCGGCACAAGGACCGAAGATACCGGAAATCTGCGGAATAACACCTGAAGCAAGGATGTTGCGTTGGAAGATTTCTGCATAACCTGCCAAAGCGTTGATACCTTCCTGGATACGTGCACCACCCGAGTCGTTGATACCGATACAAGGAGCACCCATCTTCATGGCCTGATCCATAATTTTACAAATCTTCAATGACATTGTTTCTGACAGTGAACCGGCAGAAACAGTGAAGTCCTGTGCGAACACATATACCAGACGTCCTTCGATTGTACCGCAGCCGGTTACTACACCGTCTCCCGGATAATGTTTTTTCTCCATTCCGAAGTTCGTGCATCTGTGCTCAACGAACATGTCCATTTCTTCGAAGCTACCCTCGTCAAGCAGCATAGCCAAACGCTCGCGTGCTGTGTATTTCCCTTTTTCATGTTGCTTCGCAATTGCTTTTTCGCCGCCTCCGATACGTGCTACGGCACGGCGTTCAATAAGCTCTTTAATTTTTTCAAGTTGATTACTCATGAGTTCTTGTTGGTTTTAGAGTTTATGATTAATGTTCGCAGAGTTCTGTCAACACGCCCAAAGTTGATTTCGGGTGAAGGAAAGCAATATTCAAACCTTCGGCACCTTTGCGGGGAGCTTTGTCGATAAGGCGGATTTCTTTGCTTTCTGCTTCTGCCAAAGCATTGGCTACGCCATCTTCTACAGCAAAGGCTACATGATGAACACCTGCACCTTTGTTTTCAATGAATTTGGCAATAGTACTCTCCGGGCAAGTCGGCTCCAACAGTTCAATTTTGGTTTCGCCTACTTTTAAAAAAGCAGTTCTTACTTTCTGATCTTCCACTGTTTCAATGTTGTAACACTTCAGACCTAATACATTTTCGTAGTAAGGAAGGGCTTCTTCGATGCTTTTTACAGCAATGCCCAGATGTTCAATGTGTGAAATCTTCATAACTATACTTTTTTTATTTGGTTTTAATCATGTGCTTATATGGCATAAAACAGCACAAAGAAAGACATTTCTTACCTAATAAAGAAATATTTCTGCATTTAATTATTGGATTATTAAACAGAAAAAATGGTAGGGAAGGAGCATGAAGAGTCGTTTTGCAATCTTGAGATTACATTTAGACATAAAATTTGACTAAGAGTTTGTTCAGCCAATTCCAATTGACACGGAACCAGCGGCGGGTACTGCTTTGCTTTCCTCCGAATCGGAGAACGAAATCACGATAACCGTGTTTGCGGAACGGAAGTCCTACATCCATAAATTCCATGTGACGGAATCCCCGTTGGTGGGCGTCTTCCAATGCCTTCCAAACGGCCAGCACTCCCGGATACTGAAGTGCGTATGTCTTTTTCATTCCTCCGGAAAACCAAAGGTACGCGTCATCTCCCGAGTAGATACAGACGGAACCGCCAATGATTTTCTCTTTGTATTTTACTACGAATATTTTTGCCTGTTGTCCTTTGATTAGCATATCGTTCATGTGACGGAAAAAGTCGTTGGCAGGGAAATATCTGCGTATGCGGGAGGAATAAACCTTGTGCAGCATCCGTGAGAAATCGTGTATTTCTTCCACGGTATGTGCTTCCTCTACTTTGGCTCCATTCTTGAGTCCTTTTTTTATCTGACGGATGCGTGACGGGCTGAACCGGTCTTCCGTCTTTTTCATACTGTGCAGCGAATTGCGTACCCGCAGCCAGTTGACAGGGAAATAATCATTGGCACGGAAAACCCGGTAACCGAACATCGAATTATTGAGGTTCCGGAATTCGATCAGGACACAGCTACGCGATGCTTCTTGTGTGAGATGTTCGAGCATATCGCCAAAGACTTCTTCTGCCTTTTCTTTGTTGGTCGAAAGCGACTCATCTAGAAATTCACCTTCGCTATATACTACGCAATGTTTCACTAAAGAGGAGGGAAGCCACTTTTTCGCTTTGCGGATGGCAGCAAGCAGGCGTGCCACAGGTCTGCCGTCTTCTGTTGCTACTATTAATAAAGGAGTATACCCCGGAGTCGCTTCATAAATCTGAAATAACTCTTTGGAATGGAAGGCGTTTTTTCCGGGCAATTCAGGAATGTCCTTCCCATGATAATATGTGGTTAGTTTAAGTGGCATCTAGGTACAAATTTACACTTTTTATTCTTTATTCAACAACAAAACAGAGATTTTGTTGGAACTGCCTGAAGTAAAGTACAATATATCTTTGCATATTTAATGGAAAAAATGTATTTTATAGGAGAAATATGGTATGAAAAGTGAGTACGTATTAAAATTAGGTTCGTCTTAAATTAAGATTATAATCGAATAGTTTTTGCAAAACAACGAGAATTAATATTAACTTTAAATTAGAACGAATGAGATGTAATGCATTTGTTGAAGCATGGAAGAATTATCATAGACGCGCTTCCATGATTTTAGGGTTGTCTTTATTGGCTGCCCCTCTGTCATACGCTGTTTATGCAGAAGATGGAGTTTCTAATACTATGGTGCAAGTTGTCACACAAACGAAAACTGTGAAAGGAACTATCATCGATGAAAGCGGGGAGCCGCTGATTGGAGTTTCTATCGTTGTGAAAGGAACAAGTACAGGTACGATTACCGATTTTAACGGTAACTTCTCTATCGATCTTCCGGCGGGAAGAAAAGAACTGGTCATTTCTTATATCGGTTACAAAGAACAAACGGTGACTGTGACGAGCAACGGACCGGTCAATGTGAAAATGGTTTCGGACACACAGGCATTGGATGAAGTGGTTGTTGTGGGTTACGGTACGATGAAAAAACGCGATTTGACAGGAGCTATCACTTCTGTAAAAAGTGAAGATGTAGTGATGAATCCAAGTTCAAATCCGATGCAGGCTTTACAAGGTAAGGTGGCAGGATTGGATATTACGCGTGAATCGGGACAGGCCGGTTCGGGAGTAAAGATGCAGTTGCGTGGTAACCGGTCATTCCAGAAGGATTCTGGAAATCCTTTATTTATAATTGATGGTATGCCGGGGGATTATTCTACATTGAATCCGAATGATATTGAAAGCATTGAAGTTTTAAAAGATGCTTCTTCGACAGCTATTTATGGTTCAAGTGGTGCGAACGGTGTTATTTTAATTACTACTAAAGGTGGTAAGGAAGGCAAAGCAATTGTTAATTTTAATGCATACGTAGGCGTAAACGGCTGGTCAAGGACTCCGGAGATGCGTAGTGGAGAAAGTTATATACAAACCTTGAGAGATGCATCTGTTGGTGCTGGCGATGGACGTTGGAGTTCGGTTGCTGATGATAAAAATCTGTTTACTACTGATGCTGAATGGAATGCACATCAAAATGGCCAATATATAGATTGGGTGGATGCTTTGTTGAAAACCAGTGTAACACAGAATTATTCTGTTTCTGTGGCTGGTGGAACGGAAAAGACAAAGGCATATTTTTCTCTGAACTTCTCTAATGAGGATGGGCAGTTTGCACAAGATAGTTATAAACTTTATTCATCTAAAATCCGGGTAGATCATAAGATTAAAAAGTGGATGAAGGTGGGCATTGATGCTCAACTGTCTTATGTACATCAAAATAAAGCTGATTCTGATTTACAGACTTTGATGGCGTCAAATCCTCTTGGATCCTTGTATAATGAAGATGGAAGCATCAATCCGCAACCTGTTGCCGATCCTTCATCTACAGTATATAATTATCTTTTAAATGAGGATAAAAGTTTGTACCGCAATCAGGCTCAAAACCTTAAGGTCTATTTTAATCCTTACTTGGAAATCACTCCTCTTAAAGGGCTGACTTTTATTACTCGTGCTGGTGCTAGTTTGGGATATTCACGTAGTAACACTTTCACAGGAGAGGGGTCTGTTCAATGGTATAAGGCAAATCAAACGGCAGACGGCATTAAGGCGCAAGTTAAGGACAACCGTTCGTATAATTATAAGTGGGAAAATATACTTACTTACAATTTCCAAATTAAGAAAGTGCATGATATAACTCTTACTGCAGTTACATCTTGGAATCACAATCGTAGTGATGTCACTACTTTGTATCAAAAAGGTGTTTCTGATAATAAATTCTTATGGCATAATATTCTTGATGGTAATTCCTCAACTTCGGGAAGTACTTCTTATAGTATGTCTAAGGGGATGGGATATGTCGGCCGTTTAAACTATTCATATATGGGTAGGTATTTATTCGCTGCATCTGTCCGCCATGACGGCTCTTCCAGACTGGCAGAAGGTAATAAATGGGATACTTTCCCGGCTTTCTCTTTGGGATGGAGAATTTCTGATGAAAAATTTATGGAGAGTACGACTAACTGGTTGAGTAATCTGAAAATTCGCTTCGGATATGGTGTTACGGGTAGTACAGCGGGTATTGATCCGTATTCGTCTGCTGCATCATTGGATGCTACTGCTGTAAATATGATATTAGGAGGTGTTCTGACACCGATTTATAAATTCTCACAGAATATTCCGAACTATTTGCTTACATGGGAAAAGTCGTATAACACGAATATTGGTATTGACGCTGCATTCTTAAATAATCGCATTGATGTCAGTATGGAATATTATAATACAAAAACAAAAGATGTTATATGGAACAAGGCACTTCCTGTTATTAATGGAGCATTCTCCCCGGATGGCGGACCTAAAGCGAATTATACTACTAATTTAAATATGTGTGAGACTAGCAATAAAGGTTTTGAGTTGGCTCTTAATACACGTAATATTATAACAAAGAACTTTACTTGGAGTTCAAGTGTAACTTTCAATCATAATAAAGAGAAAATAACCAAATTGTCCGGTGGAGATTCAGATGTGCTTAATAATGGTGACACCGGTTATGCATTGGCATTGGGAGAAGCTATTAACTCTTATTATCATTATAAGTTGGATGGTGTATGGCAAAAAGGTGAGGAAACTGATGCGGCGGTATTTGGTGCTGCACCTGGTGATTTGAAAATCAATATACCTAATTTAGTAAAAGAATCTGATGGTAGATTCTATAAAATAGATGAAGAAACGGGTAGTGCTGCTGTGGATGAAAATGGTAATGTTATTTATTACACTTCTGATAATAAATATACTCCAAGTGATGCAGATTATCAAATTCTGGGTCACAACTCTCCGGATTGGTCTTTAGGATTCCAGAATAATTTTACCTGGAAGGATTTTGATTTAAGTGTGTTTGTTTATGCACGTTACGGACAGATGTTTGCTTATGATATGTTGACGTCTTATGACCCGAAGGGTATACGTAACTTCCCGACCTATTTCAATTACTGGACTGAAAACAACCCTTCAAATGATTTTCCTGCCGCCAATGCTAATAAAGGTCTCGAACAATATACGGGATATTACGCATTACGCTATGTAGACGGTTCGTTTATAAAGATTAAGAACATTACATTGGGATATAGTCTGCCGAAATCTATCTTAAAATCAGCCGGTATAGAGAAGTGTCGTTTCTATGCTACCATTACAAATCCGTTTGTATTTGCGAAAAGCCATTTGCTGAAAGACTATGATCCCGAAATGAATGGTTCTCTGAAGTACCCATTGACCAAACAATTTGTATTTGGTGTAAATGTTACATTCTAGTTTTTCACTAAAAAAAGTATTGAAATGAAAAGTACAATCTATAAAATAGCAGCGCTTACATTCGCTGTGGCTTCAATGTCTGCCTGCTCGCTTGATGAGTATAATCCAAGCCAAAAAACAGGAGATGAAATTCTTGCAACGTTCGATGGGCTTAAAGGATTACAGTCTTATTGTTATTCATCACTTTACGGGCAGTTATTCAGTGTCTATGATTTCTTGTCTGTGGCTGAAGGTGGTACGGACTGCTGGATTACTCCTGCCGGTAATCCGGATTATGCCAAGCAGGTGATTTATTATGATGGTTTAGCTACGAATACGAATGCTACAAATAAATTATTCGGTCAGGCTTATTCTATGATCGGTAATTGTAATGCAGTAGTAAACAGGGCTGAATTACTAACGGATGGCAATGAAAAAGATATAACGACTTTAGTGGCTGAAGCCCGCTGTCTTCGTGCGTTTTATTATTCCATATTGGTGAATACGTATGGAAATGTAACGTTAACATTGGAAGAATCGTCTCAAGATCCTATTTTGACTCCGCAGCGTAACTCTATTGAAGAACTATATACGCAGATAATTGATGATTTGAAATTTGCGGCCAATAATCTTGAAGATACTCCTTATGATAATAATCGTGCGCGTGTGACTAAGAAAACCGCGTTAGGACTTTTGGCTCGCGTTTATGCTCAAGGTGGTGGCGAATATGGGCTGACAGAAGAGGGAGTATCTTATTGGCAACGTGCTAAAGAAGTGGCAGAGGACATGATTTTAGCGTATGGTGACTGTCTGTATGATGATGTGGAAGATGTTTGGGCTCCGGCAAATAATCGAAATAATAAAGAAGCTTTATTTATTGCTGCCGGTCCGGATGCTACGAATTTGGAGAATTGGAATGCTGGAACACAATGTAATAACAACTTTACTTATATGTATCCAAAGCCAAATACTCTCACTATTTATCCTACTCCGGATAATCAAAATTATTGGTATGGACGTACTAATAATAATACGTTGGCACCTTCCAAATATTTGCTGGATTGTTTTGATGCTGATTATGATAAGCGGTGGGAAGTAACCTTTACTACGGCTTTTGTACAGTTTTCTGCCGTACAGTCAGGAGGTAGTTATTTATTTACTAATAAGAAGCAGACATTGGATGATGGTACAAAACCAAAAATTGGAACAAAACATGGCGTAAATGATAATATTAGTTCATTTACAATTCTTACTCAAAATATAATCGATACTTATGGATTGGATGCAAAATTCCATAATGAGTATATTTATCCTTATGGTGATTTGAATTATACATATTATGATGGAACTTGGGCGCCCAAAATGATAGCCAAGGTTTGGCCGAAAGGTGAAAATAGCGGTGATCCTTCCAAATTGCAGGAAGTGAAGAACCCCTATGTGATACCTTACCCTGTAGCTGAAGATGATGATAGAATCTGTTTCTACTTATCAAAGGAAAGACTTTCGGATGCGGAGAAAGCGAAACGTAGATATTATGTAATCAATATTGATGATTTGTTTGATAACGGACAATATCGTAAAACAGATATAAAAGTTACTAATGACAAAAATATGTACCCTGGTTTCAACAAATACAATTGGTTGTCGGAAGATTCATATAGTAGCAATTTGCAACGTAAGACAGGTGATGTGTTCATTATGCGTATGGCTGAAGTATATCTGATTGCAGCTGAAGCTAACCAACAATTAGGAAATGGCGGAAAAGCTGCTGAATATTTAAATGTACTGAAAAAGCGTGCCGCTCGCAATGATGCATCTTACAATGCTATGAAATTGAGTAATGCTACACAGAATGATGTTATGGACGAATATGCTCGTGAATTATGTGGAGAATATCAACGTTGGGTATTGATGAAGCGTCACAAAGATTCTTTTAAACAACGTCTTGCTGTTGGTAATCCTCGTGCAGCTGAAAATTTTGATGAAAACAAGCATTATTTGCGTCCGATTTCTTTTAACTTCTTGAGTCAGATTGATAATGCAGAAGAATATGGAAACAATGGGTATTAGTACTCTTACAGATTAAATTTAGATTAAAGAGGGGATATGTCGTGATGATATGTCCCTTTTTTCTATATCTTTGTGTAATCGAACAGAACTTTTAAAAAGCGGAACTATGTTAGAAGAAATTTTAGCTTACAACAAGCAATTTGTTGAGAACAAGGGATACGAATCGTATATTACCAATAAATATCCCGATAAGAAAATAGCTATTCTTTCCTGTATGGATACCCGACTGACTGCTTTGCTGCCAGCAGCATTAGGAATTAAGAATGGCGATGTGAAAATGATAAAAAATGCAGGTGGCGTTATTTCCCATCCTTTCGGTAGCGTGATACGTAGTTTACTTGTAGCTATTTTTGAGTTGGGGGTAGAGGAAATAATGGTGATTGCTCATTCTGACTGTGGAGCTTGCCACATGCACAGTGAAGTAATGCTCGAAAAAATGAAAGCACGCGGAATCAATCCGGATTATATTGATATGATGCGTTTCTGCGGAGTTGACTTTCATTCGTGGCTGGATGGTTTCGAAGATACAGAAAAGTCGGTGAGAGGAACGGTAGATTTTATTGTGCGTCATCCTTTGATCCCTTCAGATGTGACAGTCTACGGGTTTATTATTGATTCTACGACCGGAGAATTAACTCGGATTGTATAGATTATTAGATAGATAGGTAAATAGATAAACTTCTTTTTTAATCCCCTAAATATAGTGACGCTATCCTATCATGATAGTGACGCCATTTCTATTGTATAGTGTCGCTATGTCTGGAGGATAGTGACGCTATTTTGAAGACAAAAAAATAAGGCAGCTTTTTGTCGGCTGCCTTTATCTTTCTGCGGTTATATACTTTCTTTGACTGGTGCACTCGTTTGTGACAAATAGGGTGTCCGTACATCTCAATTTCTGCCTCACGGCTAGCTTTACGATTCGCTTTAACGTAATCGTCCTGTGTAATTCGCTTTTTCATAATGAAATTATTTCTCTGTGCAAAGATACAATATATTCTTCATTTAGTATAAACTTTTATTTCCTATTACGCTCGGTTTGCATTATCTTTGCATACATTAATCAAATGAAACCGGAAATAATATGGAAAATTTCAGTGAATTGATAAAGAACCGTCGTAGTATGCGGAAGTTCACCGATGAAGAGTTGACACAAGATCAGGTCGTTACGTTGATGAAAGCAGCTTTGATGTCCCCTTCTTCCAAACGTAGTAATAGTTGGCAGTTTGTAGTGGTTGATGATAAAGAGGTATTGAAAGAATTGTCTCATTGCAAAGAACAGGCTTCTTCGTTCATTGCCGATGCAGCTTTGGCAATTGTGGTAATGGCCGATCCGTTGGCCAGTGATGTTTGGATTGAAGACGCTTCCATTGCTTCCATCATGATACAGTTGCAGGCCGAAGATCTCGGCTTGGGAAGCTGCTGGGTGCAGGTTCGTGAACGTTTCACTGCCACCGGAATGCCTTCCGATGAATTTGTCCATGGAATTTTGGATATTCCCTTGCAACTTCAGATTCTTTCTGTCATTGCTATCGGACATAAAGGGATGGAACGTAAACCTTTCAATGAAGAACATCTTCAATGGGAGAAAATTCATATTAACAAGTTCGGAGGAAAATAAGTATGGGAGCTGCTAAAGCGAATAATAGTAAAGATACCTATCTGGCTACTGCTGTTACCTTTATTGTAATCGGAGCACTTTTTCTGATCGATAAGCTGATTCATTTTTCTTCCATTGGGCTACCCTGGGTGATGAATAAGGACAATATGCTATTGTACGCCTCGATCTGTTTCCTTATTTTCAAACGCGATAAATCAATTGGTTTTGTGTTGCTTGGGCTTTGGCTAGTGATGAATATCGGTTTGGTCATGTCCTTATTGGGTTCGTTATCCGGATATCTGTTGCCATTGACACTGCTCATCATCGGAATCGTTTTATTCTGGTTTGCAAAACGATAAGAGAATAATGAAAAGAAGTATAGAAGATACACCGATCGTGTTTATCGGTGCAGGTAACTTGGCTACTAATCTGGCGAAAGCTCTTTATCGTAAAGGTTTCCGCATTGTACAGGTATATAGCCGGACTATGGAATCTGCCCGTACCTTAGCCGAGAAAGTAGAAGCTGAATATACAACAGATTTACAGGCAGTCTCCAAAGATGCAAAATTGTATATCGTATCGTTGAAAGATGATGCTTTAGTAGATTTGTTACCGCAGATAACAGAAGGAAAGCAAGCGTCTTTGTTGGTGCATACGGCAGGAAGCATTCCGATGAGCGTTTGGGAAGGGCATGCAGAACGTTACGGAGTATTTTATCCGATGCAGACATTCAGCAAACAACGTGAAGTTAAATTTCAGGAAGTGCCTTTCTTTGTTGAAGCGAAAAGGCCGGAAGACGTGGAATTGTTGAAGGCTGTTGCCGCCACACTTTCGGAAAAGGTCTACGAGGCTTCTTCCGAGCAACGTAAGAGCCTTCATTTGGCTGCTGTTTTTATCTGTAACTTCACCAATCACATGTATGCATTAGCAGCTGATTTGCTTGAAAAATACAACTTGCCTTTCGATGTCATGCTTCCGCTGATAGATGAAACAGCACGTAAAGTCCACGAATTGGCGCCACGTGATGCACAGACCGGACCCGCTGTTCGTTACGATGAGAATGTGATGAGTAATCATCTTGCCATGTTGGTAGATTCTCCGGCATTGCAGGAAATATATAAACTAATGAGCAAAAGTATCCATGAGCACCATCAATTATGATTTATCCCGTATCAAAGCTTTAGCTTTTGATGTGGACGGAGTATTGAGTTCGACAACCGTACCTTTGCATCCTTCCGGAGAACCGATGCGCACGGTGAATATCAAAGATGGGTACGCCATCCAGTTGGCTGTGAAAAAAGGACTTCACATAGCTATCATCACCGGTGGCCGGACAGAAGCGGTACGTATCCGTTTTGAGGGACTGGGAGTGAAGGATTTATACATGGGTTCTGCTGTGAAGATACATGATTATCGTGCTTTTCGTGATAAGTACGGATTGACCGATGATGAAATTCTATATATGGGTGATGACGTGCCGGATATTGAAGTGATGTGTGAGTGCGGACTGCCATGCTGCCCGAAAGATGCCGTGCCGGAAGTGAAATCCGTTGCAAAGTATATTTCTTATGCAGACGGTGGTCGTGGATGCGGACGTGATGTAGTGGAGCAGGTGCTGAAAGCTCACGGTCTATGGATGGTGGAAGACGCCTTCGGTTGGTAACTTAATCATAAATAATCGTTGTTTAATAACGAATAAAACCATGCTTGATAACTTAAATAAATATCAGATTATATTAGCTTCCAATTCTCCCCGTCGGAAAGAACTGATGTCGGGACTAGGAGTAGACTATGTAGTCAGAACATTGCCGGATGTAGACGAGTCATACCCGGATACATTGGTAGGTGCTGAAATACCTGAATATATTGCCCGTGAAAAGGCGGATGCCTACCGTACCATGATGAAGCCGGGAGAATTATTGATTACGGCAGATACCATAGTCTGGTTAGATGGGAAAGTACTTGGGAAACCGGAGGGTAGGGAAGGAGCCATTGAAATGCTTCGCGCTCTCTCGGGAAAATCTCATCAGGTTTTCACAGGGGTTTGCCTAACTACTACTGAGTGGCAAAAAAGCTTTACCGCTTCCTCCGAAGTGCTGTTTGATGTCTTGTCGGAAGATGAAATCCTGTATTACGTAGATCGTTATCAGCCAATGGATAAGGCAGGAGCTTATGGCGTTCAGGAGTGGATCGGGTATATCGGGGTTAAATCAATTTCCGGTAGTTTCTATAATATTATGGGGCTTCCCATACAGAAACTGTACGGAGAGTTGAAAAAGCTGTAGTAAGTATCTTGAATATATCTGAATATATCAGTGTAATAAACTTATTGATTACATGAAATACATAAGATATACTTAGTCCAATAATGCACAAAGGCTACCTCAAAATAGAAAATGAGGCAGCCTTTTTCTGTATTTTTAAGCAGGAACATTTACTGAATATCCCAAACTGAAAGATGTGGAAGACTATAATAAATCCAACATCAGAGGAATATCTTCTTCCCGAATTCCTTGTGTGAGAAGAGCTTCTTCATCTTTATGGAACATTTCCAGGAATCGTTCCCGGTTTCCACTAGCCGTAATGGCTTTTCCATAGAAAACGGACGCTTTCTGAATATCTCCCATCACCCAGGCAACATGTCCTGCATTCATATAGTCAATAGCCAGAGGCTTTTGTTCTATTATTTTTTCATAATACTTCATCGCCTGTTCATGTTTCTGGCTGATAAATGAACACCATCCGATACCACGCCATGCCTTAATACAGTTGTTCTCGATGAAATCCAGTTTGAAGAAATAATTCAGTGCTTCTTCATATTGCCCCAATTCGGCCAGACAGCTACCGATATGGAAAGTCACATTGGTATCTTCCGGAGCAGCTTCTTCTACCTTCTTATAATAGGTGATTGCTACCTGGTAATTTCTGTTCAACCGATAACAAATAGCCAGATGGCGATTGTTCCAGATATTATCCGGTTTCAACGTGTCTGCTTTCAGGTAAGCCTGGATAGCTTCTGCATATTTCTTTCTTTTCTGCAATGCATAGCCAAACTTCTGGTAATATTCAGCACTCTCTCCTTCGAATCCGCCAATCGTTTCCAACTCTTCATAAATTTCAATAGCCTCGTCCCAACGTTCCTTTGACAGGTAGAAATCGGCAATGGGGAATAATACATCTTCCCAGTGCAATATATTGTCGAGTGCAGGGACATGATGAAGATCGAGCTTCTCTTTAAAAATATCTCTGAATTCACTCTTGCGCACACTAAGTTTGAAGAAACGATACAAATCGTGCAGGTACTGGTTGCTGACCGTTCCCGGACGTTCATTGAATTTCTTCATCGTCTCAACATTCGATTTCTCCGCCAATTCTGCAACCTGTTGTTCATTCAGTTGGCTCAACATCATATCCTGTTGTGACTGTGGCAATTGATGGATCGTGAAAAAGAGAGAGTACTTATCACTGTTACTGAAGAATCCCGATTGAAGAATTAAATCCAGTAGACTGCCTCCCTGATTTCCTGCCTGCTTCATTGCCTTGAGCACATTAGACTGTTGCTTGCTGAATGGATAAAACCAGTTATGCACCTCGCGGAAGAACGGATAGTTTTTCAAAGCCGCAAAAGTACTCATATATACATCTGCACCCTCCAGCTGCAATTCGTTCATTTCACGCAATTTATCCCCCAGTCCGGATTTCTCGAATGCATCTTCCCAATCCGGATTCATGTCGTTGTTCTCTTCATCGCTTTCTTCAAAGCCGAACCGCATATTTTTCATGGAGGAAACATTCTTCAGCATTTCGGGAATAATCTCCTCCCTCATCTTTTTGTCAATCTTTTCCGTTTCCTGACATAATAGCATTTGGCGGTAAATGCGAGCGACATCTTCTCTGAATGAAGGAATTTCTTCCATGAGATCCACCCTTTTTATCAGTTCCGGATAGAAAGTAAGTCGGCTTCTGTAAATGTGGAAAATAATCATCGCACCAACCAATGCCCGTTGGCTGACGTTGACGTTGGGATGCTCGTAAGCATCAAGCAACCACATTATTTTTCGTAAGTCGAAACATTCCATCAAGCTTAATGTGAGGGCACTGACAAACAAACATAAATCATCTCCCGGAAGTAATTCCGAGGCAAGCATGGCTTTTGCATCTTCCTCGTCTTCGGGAGTCCAGGCACTGTTCGTCCATGTTCTTATAAACATAAACTTGAGCGTGTCCTCATGCCGCTTTAATACTTCATCCATCTTTTCGTCAGACAGTAATCCACTGACTGCCAAGTCGTCATTAAAAGACTCCAGTATGTGCAATATGGTTTTAAGACCATAGTTTGACAAATCTGACGATTTGGGAGTACGTCGTACTTCATGATAGTATCTTGATGAAGCGTTATCCAATATGAGCAAACGTGATTGGTCGGCAATTCCCCACGTGTCTGATACCATTTTCTGATACAGATTCCATCGTTCAGGGTCATTTGCTCCCTGTTTCATGTATTCCAGCATATATTTGTAGGAAGTCTGCAATTGTTCCAGGCGAGTGCGTAGATCCCAGTCAGGACACTGCCACAGCAGAGATTCCAACTGCATCAGAGCTTCCTTGAGCCTTTTCTCTTCAAGTAAGGTACGTATATATGCGTATTGTTCATTAATCGTTTTTTCGTTCATCATTATTTAATTATTTATTTTTTCCAATCCAGGTCAAACGTTTCCAGAGACCCTCAAAAGGACCATGTTTATGGTGTCGGAGCCACCACGAACAGAATACCATTTGTAATAGAACAAAAAGGATGCCAAAAAGGAAGCTATATGTGATTCCTAAATATCGTCCCAATTCGAATCCCCAATGATAGAACAAAAGAGAACCGAAAATGGATTGCCCGAGATAATTCGTTAAACTCATTTTACCATAAGATGTGAAACGCATAAAGAAACTGCGGTCTTTCACACGGTAGAAAGTCAACAGTAATCCTGCCACCAGTAATACCATGAAACTAAGGCTGCTGAATGAACTTAATATCAACTGTAGAGGAACAAGGACGGCACTCCGTTCGATGAATTCCGGCAACATATTGTTCAATCCGTAGATGGGGAAGAAGCAGAGAAGCGAAATGGCTAATGCTTTTAACCACAAGCGTTCGTTCTGTTCGCTATACAGGAAATATTTGCGGCGGCCAACCAGCATTCCGAATAGGAATAATCCCGGTGTTTGTAAGATACGTCCATGTTCCAAAGCCCAGGTCATGTTAGCCATTTGTCCTTCCCACATATTCATGCGGACTGTTTCAAGGAAGTTGCCATGTTTTTGTACGTCGAAAGCGATGCTGAAATAATAACCTGCCAAACTTTTACCTGCCACATAGTCAGGATTGCACAAGGCATAGATCAGTTTTGCCCAGTCGATAGGTTGAAGGATTAATAAAGTAGCAAAGATGGCAACTGTACGGTCACTCATCCGGCAGAATATCGGCAGGATAATTCCTAAAATCGCATACATGGTTAATATTTCGCCGGTAAAGAAAGCGGCATTGAATTGTCCTATAATGAATAGGATGAATAATCTCCATAAAAAACGCAGGCGGAAATCTTTCCCTCTCCGTTGTTGGTTATTGTCCTGAATATAGAAACTGAAACCGAAGAGCAAAGCAAATACAGCGTATGCTTTATTACTGAATGTGAAGAATAATCCTCTCCAGATTGCCTGATCGGTAAATTTCATCCATTCAAAAGGGACTTCTTCCGGGAAAGAATAGAAATTAAAGTGTTCAATGCTGTGCAAGAGGATGATCCCCATTACTGCCAATCCTCTTAATACGTCGGCCACGTCTATTCGGGCGTTGGTTTCGGCGATTTTGTGTTCCATGATTTTTGTTCTGTTATTAATAAGGTTTATATTTTATAATTATTTGATTCGGCTTGCTTCAACTCTACTGCTTTAATCCTATTGTTAAGGTACTACTTACTATAGCCTTGATACTTTACTCTTGGAACTTAACCCTGATGCTTCGGCTCTAATACTTGATACCTAATACTTAAATTTAGTCCTTGAATTTAAAACCTCACTTGTACCTGTGCCTGTATCAGGTTGGAATCTTTTTGTCCGTCTCCTTTCTTATTACAAAAGGTGTATTGTGCCTGTAACCGGCATCTGGGATAAAACCAGTATTGTACGCCTGCAATATAGTTATTTTGTTTGAAATCTGCTGCTTTGTTCGGGTCGAAATAATCGAACGAAGCGATGAAATCGAAATTCCGGGCGAAGCGCACGCTTCCTGTTGCATAGAAACCTTCACTTTTCACATTCCTGTCTTTTCCGGCAAGATATTCCGTACGCAGATTAAAAGTGGAAGTGGTGACAACCCCTCCTGCACTCCAGCGTCTCTTGGCGTAATTTTCTCCTGCTTTGATTCCGGTATATTCAGAGTCAGCTATGGCGTGTCCTGTTCCGCGGATAAACGAACCACCTACGGACAACCATTTCAGCGGATTAACCATCAGATTACCGACCACATCTTTTTGACTGTTTTTGTCTTTGGTATTCAGTCCCTGTCCGTTCATTACAGCTACTTTATATTGTAGGAAGTCACGAAATAATTTCCCGTGAAGCATCATACCTATATCCCGTCCGGAAGTCATTCCGTAACATTTATCGCTGCCGCTTACTCCTGCCAGATAGCAGACAGATTGTGAATAGCAATTGATAAGTTCTACTGCAGTAGGAGACAATTCGTTTTCTATGGTATAAGGAACCTTGAATTCACCGATACGTGCCGTAAGTCCGGGGAGAAACTGATAATCGGTATACACTTCGAGTAACATGCCCCCGTTGTAGAAGTCGTACATAAAATCACAAGTCCACCGTTTGGTGATCTTTCCGTGTGCCATGAAAATGATTCGTTTGATGTCGAATGTGTTATCCGGATTCGCTGCATCGTCATAAGTGTATCCCAGTTGGGCATATCCGGAGAGACTAATCCGTTCTTTCAGTGTGTTGACAACTTGATTTAATGGTGTCTGCTCCTGTGCCAGGAGAGGATTTTGCATACTTGTAATGCATAATACAAAGGTTAAGAGTTGGAGTAGTGTTTTTCGCATGAGTTAGTTGTTATTTGATTTTGATTATAGTTGATACTGTGGGAATAAATGTAGTGTCAATCAGATTCTTTTCAGAGTAGGTTTGGGGTATTCGGTGATTTTCTTTCAGCCAGTGTATAGCCTTGTCTATCGCTTCAGCGGAGGGACGTTTTGCTTTTTGATAACCGGGGAGGGCAACGAGTCCTGTCAGATTTTCGGGTACACCTATTTCTATCAATACTTGCTCCCATTCTTTCTGCGGGTGCATTTTTATGTAATCTACTCCCAGGTTATATCCTGTGATGAGTAGCTCGATTTCTTCTCTCTTCTCGTTGAGCGCTTTTCGTGAAAAAGCGGTAGCGGTGAAATCGATACCCAACTCTTGCGTACTTACCAATGAACGATGTTTACTGTTCATGGCGATGGATGCGGCAGGGTCGGGTAGGAAAGAGGCATCAATTTGATTGTACTGCAACATTTGCAGACGGAGAGGAAGCTGGCCGATTTCCGGCATGTTTATTTCCGCATGCTTGATTCCGGCTTTGCTTAATAGCTGGTCGGTAGCATATTCGATAACTGTGTTGCGCGACACGGCGATATTCTTTTCCTTGAGCTGTTCCAGTTGGTTGATGTTACTTTCTTTGGAGACAATGAAGCAGAAATAACCATCATTCTTCAGGATGAATCCTAAATCAGTATGATGAATAGCTTGTAATGCTACCGCACTGGGATAGTCAGTAATCATGCCATCTATTTTCCGGGTTTGGAAAGCAGCGTCCCGGTCGTTGGCAGAGTTGAATGAAAGAATGGTCAAATCCAGTCCTAATGAGTCGTAAATGCCTTGCGTTTTGGCTATATGAAAAGGAAGTCCGTCCAGTGTAGGCATCATGCCCAGGGTAAGTGGTTGCAGTTCGGTTAGAGGTAAAAAAGAGCTATCTCCTTTCTTACTCTGACAAGAGTAAAGGAAGAAAAGGATGAACCAAAAGAATAGTATCGGTCTTTTCATACCTCGTTTTTATAAATAAGAGGAATTCTGTTTTTATAAATAAGGGCAACTCTTTTCACAAAGAACTGCCCTTCTAATAATTAACTATGTGATTTTAACAATTATCTTATTCTTGAATAGCAGCGATACCCGGAAGAACTTTTCCTTCGATTGCTTCGAGCAATGCGCCACCACCAGTTGAAACATAAGATACACCGCTAGCCAAACCAAACTTGTTAACACAAGCTACAGAGTCGCCACCACCAACAAGTGAGAATGCGCCGTTCTTAGTTGCTTCAACGATTGCTTCACCTACTGCACGTGAGCCGTGAGTGAAGTTGTCAAATTCGAATACGCCTGTAGGACCGTTCCAAAGAATAGTCTTAGATTCTTTGATAACGTTAGCGAAGATTTCTTCAGTCTTAGGACCGATATCAAGACCTTCCCATCCGTCAGGAATTTCGTCAACAGCACAGAATTTAGTATTTGCATCGTTAGAGAATGCGTCAGCAATCTTAGCGTCAACAGCCAATACCAGGTTTACACCTTTTTCTTTTGCTTTTTTCATCAAATCCAAAGCCAGGTCAAGTTTGTCGTCCTCACAGATAGAGATACCGATTTTGCCGCCCATAGCTTTAGTAAATGTATAAGTCATACCACCGGCGATAATCAGGTTGTCTACCTTGCTCAACAGGTTTTCGATGATTTCGATTTTAGAAGAAACTTTAGAACCGCCCATAATAGCAGTGAACGGACGTTTGATATCGTTCAATACTTTATCAACAGCTTTCACTTCTTTTTCCATCAAGTAACCGAACATCTTGTTGTTTACATCGAAATATTTAGCGATCAATGCTGTAGAAGCGTGTGCACGGTGAGCAGTACCGAATGCGTCGTTTACGTAGCAGTCAGCGTAAGAAGCCAATTTCTTGGTAAATTCTTTCTGGCTTTCTTTTACTGCTTTCTTAGCAGCAGCTTTTTCTTCGTCAGTTGCATCTTCTGCCAAACCTCTTGGTTTACCTTCTTCTTCAGCGTAGAAACGAAGGTTTTCGAGCAACAGCACTTCTCCCGGTTGCAGAGCAGCAGCTTTTACAGCAGCTTCTTCGCCCATGCAGTCGTTAGCGAACTGAACTTCAACGCCCAGCAATTCAGACAGATGCTTGATGATATGTTTCAAAGAGAATTTATCGGCAACGCCTTTCGGACGGCCCAGGTGAGAGCCAATGATGATGCTTCCGCCGTCTGCCAGAATCTTCTTCAAAGTAGGAAGAGCTGCACGCATACGAGTGTCATCTGTAATGTTGAAGTTTTCGTCCAGGGGTACATTGAAGTCCACGCGAACAAATGCCTTTTTACCGGCAAAATTGAATTTGTCAATTGTCTGCATAATACTCTATTTTTATTTAAAAGTGTTTTTAAAATTCTTCTTTTAGAACGACCGCAAAGTTACTATTTATTTCGGTTCCTTGCTATTAAATCGTTATTTATTCTTGGCTTTTGGTTCCTCTTTTGTAACTTTATAGGTGTTACAGAAATATTTGCACATCATTTGCAAACCACAGGTGTCACATTTGGGAGTACGTGCCTGACAAACGTAACGGCCGTGCAGGATGAGCCAGTGATGGGCAATCGGTATGAGCTTTTCCGGAATATTCTTCACCAGTTCTTTTTCCACGCTGAACGGGGTGGTGCAACTGTCGGGCACCAGTCCGATACGGTGGCTGACACGGAACACGTGTGTATCTACCGCCATTGCCGCTTTTTTGAATACAACCGACTGGATCACATTGGCAGTCTTTCTTCCTACGCCGGGCAACTTTATCAGATCTTCCAAATTATCCGGCACCTCGCTATTGAAGTCATTCACCAGCATCTTTGCCATACCGACCAGATGTTTGGCTTTGTTGTTGGGATAAGACACGCTTCGTATATATTCGAAAATCACTTCCGGCGTAGTGGCAGCCAATGCTTCCGGAGTCGGAAAATCTTTATACAAAGGAGGAGTGATGATATTCACCCGTTTGTCCGTACATTGTGCAGAAAGAATAACAGCGATCAGCAACTCATACGGATTGTTGTAATGCAGTTCGGTTTCGGCTACAGGTATGTTGTCCTGAAACCAGGCGATTACTTTCTCATAACGTTCTTTCTTTCTCATCGTAGCTTGTTTTTATGGTAATGAGGCGTCACTTTTAGTCTGAAATAGAGGGCGGAAACTACCGTCAGGCAGGCTCCGAAAAGATAGGCCTTATCAAATGTACTTATTTCTGCGATATATCCTCCCGTCAGCATACCGATACCGATTCCTACATCCCAGGAAGTGAGGTAGGTGGAAGTCGCTGTTCCCCGCTGACTGTTGGGGGCGAGGTTGACAAACAGCGTGTTAAATGCCGGAAACATAATTCCAAACCCGACACCCATTAATAATGCGATGCCAAAAAACAGCAGGGTACAGGCTGTATCATTCCATTGAATCAGATATACACAAGTTGAAAGCAGGAAGAAGCTGAAAACAACCAGGTATAATCCGGCAGCTATTACTTGCGTTATTTTTCCGCGATCCACCAGTTTTCCTGAAAAGATACGCGAAATGGCCATACCGACTGCCATAAAGGTGAAGAAGAACCCGGTTTGTGTGTTCAATCCTATTTGGCGGGCGTACATGGCAACATAGTTGGTCGTCATTCCGTAAGGGATGGAAAGTAACAGCAGACTAAGTCCGGCAGGCAGTCCTTTCATCAGGATAAAGCGGTCGAGCGAGATCGGTTCCCGTTTCACAGGAGGCTTGTAGGGCGTTTTAACCAGACTTGCGCATAGAAAACCTAAAATACAGGAACCGAATGCATAGCAGAATATCGTAGCAAAAGAAACTCCCGCATCATGCAGAAACAGTCCGAACATCGGTCCGATGGACATGGCTGTATTGTTGGTAAGCCCGTAATAACCTAAGCCTTCCCCTCGCCGGGAAGAGGGCATAATGTCTATTACTACCGTGTTTCCGCCTACTGTGACCATTCCGAAAGAGACGCCATGAATGATTCGGAATATAATAAATAAGGTAAGGGAACCGGCAATTAAATATCCGCCGAACATCATCATAAAGATGAAGTAAGCAAACAGATAAAGAGGTTTTCGGGCAAACGTGTCGAGCAGATAACCGGAAAATGGACGGATACAGAGAGCTGCCACCGTGTAGCAGGAGAGGACAATGCCGATAGTGGAATTTCCAGCCTGGAAGAATTCGGATAAATAGAACGGCAAAACAGGAATCAGCAACCAGAAACCGAAGTATAGCAGGAAGTTGGCTGCCAAGATGAAACAATAACTGGGAGTAATGAGTCTATCCTTTGCCATAATGAATGATCGTTCAATCGACCGATTCGCATTGATTGGAAACCAACGCCGTTGGCCTGATTGGTCTGTTGATGAATATGCCAATGTCCCGATCACCGTCCGACGGTTTCATTGGGAACATTGGCATACTGGTAAATTTAGCACATTATTAATATGCCGCTTCGAATTCTTTTAGGAAGCGTGTATCGTTTTCAGAGAACATACGGAGGTCTTTCACCTGATATTTCAGGTTTGTGATACGCTCGATACCCATACCGAGGGCATAACCGCTGTATATTTTGCTGTCTATACCATTTGATTCAAGTACGTTCGGGTCTACCATACCGCAACCGAGGATTTCTACCCAGCCGGTGTGTTTACAGAACGGACATCCTTTACCGCCGCAGATATTACAGCTGATATCCATTTCCGCACTTGGTTCGGTAAACGGGAAGTAAGACGGACGCAGACGGATCTTTGTATCAGCACCGAACATTTCTTTGGCGAAGAGCAGCAATACCTGCTTCAAGTCGGTGAATGATACGTTTTTATCTACATACAGCGCTTCTACCTGATGGAAGAAACAGTGTGCGCGATAGCTGATAGCTTCGTTACGATATACACGTCCCGGACAGATGATGCGGATAGGAGGCTGTGAAGTTTCCATCACACGGGTCTGTACAGAAGAAGTATGTGTACGCAATACTACGTCCGGGTGAGCTTCGATAAAGAAAGTATCCTGCATATCGCGTGCCGGATGGTCTTCGGCAAAGTTCAGTGCCGAGAACACGTGCCAGTCATCTTCAATTTCCGGACCTTCGGCAATGCTGAATCCCAGACGGGCAAAGATATCAATGATTTCGTTCTTTACAATGGTGAGCGGGTGGCGTGTACCGAGTTCTACAGGATAAGCCGAACGCGTCAAATCCAGTCCGTCACAATCGTTGTCCTGACTTTCAAACATTTCTTTCAGCGCGTTGATTTTGTCCTGCGCTTTTGTTTTCAGTTCATTCAGTCTCATGCCGACTTCTTTTTTCTGTTCGGCAGCTACATTACGGAAATCTGCCATTAAGTCGTTAATGGCTCCCTTCTTACTTAGGTATTTGATGCGGAGAGCTTCGAGTTCTTCGGCATTGGAGGCGTGTAAGGCTTCCACCTCTTTCAGAAGTTGTTCAATCTTAGCTATCATATTTTTGATGTATTGTTATTCAGTTTCTTAGTAAAAACCGTGCAAAGATATAATTTTATCACGAACCATCGAAATAATTTGTATCTTTGTTGCCGATATGTACCGAAAATCCGGCAACTTATGAAAAAGATTGTTTTCTGTCTTCTGCTTTTAACCTTTTCTTTTCGCCTTGCGGCCCAGATTGACTATTTGGAGCCGGTGAAACCTTTTTCCACTTATACAGGCGAGTTAGGCGAATATTATCGTAGTGTGTTTTCTTTACTTAATACGGGCTTCCAGAAACAGCCTTATGCGCGTTTTGCAGCTATCCCTTCCTTTTCGCCGGAGTATGCAATGTCGGTAGAGAAGAGGAATGGACGTTATACCCTGGTTTCGAACACATTATCGCGTACTTATTGGCAGGCAGAGAAGGGGACGGTGACGGTGGATACTAAATCGGTTGTCATTAGTGCTTCCCTATATCAGTCTTTAGGGGCTATCTTTCGTTTGGTGACAGAGCAGGTACAGGATTTGGACGGTTCTACGGCTGGTTTGGATGGAATTGTTTATTTTTTCTCTTCTACGGATGCTAAAGGTAAAGAGCAGATGGGACGTAAATGGTCGCCGGAAAAGGGAACGTTGATGGAACGTCTCGTGTTGGTTTGTCAGTCGGCTTATATGTTATCCCGAGGGGAAAATATTTCTGAACAGACGTTGGCAGTGGAGGCCGCTGCTTTATTAAAAGCATTGCAACAGCGCACCAAGGAAGAGCCGGATGCTTATAAGCGGCCGATGTATATCGGAATTTATCCGGTGGGTCCCCGTTCAAAGACGCTTTCCGGAAGGCAAGTGGAAGAACCTGCTCATTTCTCTGCGATGGCTCCGGAAGAATATATTGCCAGTGAAATGGTTTATCCGTCAGGGCTTTTGGAGAAGAATGTTTCGGGTTATGCTTTATGTGAGTTTACTATTGATAAAGAAGGGGTTATCCTTCGTCCTCATATTCTACGTTCCACTCATCCGGAATTTGCAGAGGAGGCTCTCCGCATTGTCAAAGGAATGCCGAAATGGTCACCTGCATTGGTGGGAGGAAAGCCGGCGGATAGTAATTACACTCTTTATGTTCCTTTCCGTCCGCAACTCTATCGGAATAAATAAGCAACTTTGCATCTAAAGTCCGATTAATAAAAAAGAAATATTGCATTTATAAGTTGAACTTATACTCTCTCCAATAAATAAAAAAAATAAATTTGCTGTCATCTGTCACAGATTGTAACTTAACTGTTTGATTATGAAAAGTTAATGGCGTGACAGCAGCATGGTGACAGCACTGTGACGGCAATAATGCTGTCACTGCAAAGCTAAGAAGATATAAACGCACTGCAAAGACGGTATGGTAGAGATGCATACCCAAATCAAGTAAAAATCACAGATGAAGTTTCATTGCCTGAATAGTATTAACCACAGGCAGATAAGCTATTTTATTTATTACCCCTGTACTTACGGGGCGGGACCTGCCTTGTAACCGATAGTTTCAAGCCTTGAAACTATTGGTTTTGCGGTTCGAAACTACAGTTTCATCGCCTTGAAACTTTAGTTTCTCTTGCTTGGAACTATTAGTTTCTTACTGATGAAACTATAGTTTCACACTGATGGAACTTTAGTTTCTCACCGATGAAACTATTCTCCCGTGTAGTTGTTTACTTATTTGTCTTATATAAAATTCTATTGTAACTAAAAAGCTTGTCATTTATTATCTTTCTTTTCAGAAAAAAGAAGTATATTTGCAATCAAGGACCGGACCTTTGACAGCCGGACTTGTATTTATAGGACATTTAATTTATTAGTAGGAAAGTCGCATTTTCGAATAGATGATAAATCAAATGTCCGTGCCAAGCTTATATCCCTATCGATATATAAGTTCTGGTGCGGGCATACTGTATTTTTCATCTATGGGTATGCGACTACCTCTACTAGGAAATACATGTATCGTTCGCACCTTTTTTTATATCTGGTTGCGACGCATACATCTAAAAATAAAACGAGGTATGACAACAAAACAATGGATTGGTATTGAAGAAGCGGCAACCAAGTATCAGGTATCTACCAGACGTATTATTACTTGGTGTAAAAGGCAAGAGATTATTTATTCAGAAGTCGGCGATTATCTAATGCTTGATGAAAACAGTCTGACGGATTGTCTTGAACGAAATATCCGGTTCAGTCTTTCCGAAGAAGAACACAAACGCCGGATGGATGAGAAGATGAAGGAAAATGAAGAGGAATTTTTTCTACTTCAATCACTGAAAGAGTTGACCCCATTGATCCGGTTAATAATAAAGGAGCTTGCCGGAATGATAAGGAATGATGAAAGACGGCAACTATTTCTTTATACCGTCTTACAAGGAAATATTAAGGATTTTAGTGTCCGGAAACGCATGAAATATCGTCAAGCGCAGAAAGCATTTGAGGGACTTGTACAGGAAATAAAATCTCAAGCGGGATTCCTTAGGACTTATAAGGAAGAAAATATCCGTCTTAAAGCAACAGTACGGGCGTATGAAATGAAATTCCGCCAAAATGGCTTTGATAATGATATGTTCATGAGAGAGGCGGAAGAAACGAATCCGGAAATTTTTATTCCCGAAGATATAAAAGCGGCAAAGGCTTTACTTGATACTCCTATCACAGAATTGAAATTCGATATTCGCTCGCAGCGGATCATTTCTGAAGCTGATATAAAAACACTTCGGGAACTGCTACAAATCACTTCTCAATATGGGTTTAGGAAGTTGCGTGATATGTTACGGAATTTCGGGCTGGTTTCACAAAAGAAAGTGGAAAAACGCTTGAAAGAGCTGAATGTACTGGACGTTGCCGGCAACTGCAATTTATATAGGTATCTGGATGAATGACACAGATTGGGCTGGAGTGTTTCTTTGATAGTATAATAACATGGCTGATTTCTTCAAAAATCATTAAAATAGAAAACTTTTCTTCGTTTGTATTGTCTTATAGCCATAAACTTTTAAAACGAAAACTTATGGATGATATGATTAACAGGCATGATTCGATAGCCGAGGAAAATATCGAGCCGAATGGTCGTCCGGCTAAGGACCAGTTTGAGGAATGGAGCGGCGAGGTTGCCGACCGTGCCGATGACGCATTTAAGAATGACAAGAAAGACGGTCCCATTAAAGATCGTGAGAAACGTATAAAAGAAATGGACGAAGTGATTAAAAAGGACCTTGAATAAAGGTCCTTTTTTTGCTATTTATGCAAAAAAAAGGAAGTCTGATTTGTCGGGATATTATTTGATTGTAATTTCTATTTGTATATTCTTGGGTATAAGCTCTACTCCATATTTTTTCTTGAACATAGCTTTAGCTCTTTGTACCGAAGTGTCATTGGAGGGATTACGGCTTGATACAATAATAGCCTTTTTTTTAATTGTATGGTTGGGGGCTGATAATTGCTGGATACTGGCTTCCAGTTGTTCAACAGCATGAGGCAGATCTTTCCCCTTTAATTCAACAAAATATTCGTTGTGACAATGGTCGAGTATCAGGTAGTCACATCTGATGCCATCAGTAATTTGGCAACCATCAACCTTTATTTTTGTGAGTAGATGCTGATTGGGATTTGAGAAAACGCATTTGCATTTATTTTCTTTTACTACCAGCAACTTATCTGTTACTTCCCATGTGCAGGCTTGTTTGAATATTGCCATATTATTCTAAATCTAATAATGAAGAAAAAATCCTTCCCTGTTCATCTGAAGTAGAGTCTATTTGGTCGGCGACAATGATGTTATATTCTTTATCTAAGATAGAAATGATATGTCCTTTTTCTATCTTATAGGCAGTAATTTTATTAAAGTCAACCCAACTGCTTTTAGGCATGAGTGCTGCAATCTCTTCTTCTTTTTCCGGGTGTAACTTAGATACGTTACCGGCTTCTAGCATATTGTTTAAAGCCGACAGTAGATATGGGCTATGAGTTGTTATTGTCAGCTGATGACATTCTTTTACTATGTGTTGGAGCAAAGCAATTTGAGTTTCAGGAAAGAGATTAAGTTCCGGTTCTTCTATTACGAAGTGAGTGTCCGATTGCTCCTTGGTGATGTAATCAATAACCATGAGTAAGGGTACGACGGATTGAATACCCGACGATGCGTCTTTGAATGGAATGATTTTATCATAATTGCTTAAAACTAGATTCTCACTAGCCTCACGGACTTGGAATATTATATTGAAAATAGGAACTTGATAATTTACGAATAGGTTCTTTGCTTTTTCATAGAAAGAGGCAAATTCCAACAATGTGACTGGTATAGGTGCTTTGGACAACACCAAAGTAGCTATGGAGCGGGAGAATGTACTAATGAAGAAGCGTTCTGCCGGAATGTATAAATTATGGCTTGTCGAATGGTACGAAAAAGTGAAATTGAAGGAACCATCTTCGTAGGTGATATCTCCTTGTTCTGAAGAATAACTAATATAGCTGTCCGGATTAAAATACGAAATAATATTGTACTCGGAGAACTTAGTCATTAAATAGTCGGAATCAACCTTCAAAACTTTATCCCTACTATTCTCGAAGATAGTAATTAGTTTGGCCACTGTGCTCTTTCCGGCTCCTTGTTCACCTATGAAGATATTGAAGTCTTTCAATGCAATATCTGCTGAAGCGATAGCTCCAAAATTACGAATGATAAGTTTGCGCTCCATAATTATCAAATAACTTGGTTCTGATTCGTACAATATAATTACTTCAAGAAGGCTATCAAAAAAGAGCAACTCTTTTGGAAATTGCTCTTTTAAAAAGTGGAGCGTATCGGACTCGAACCGATCACCTCGACACTGCCAGTGTCGCGCTCTAGCCAGATGAGCTAACGCCCCTTTTCTATCTTATATGATAACGTTTGTAAACGAATCTTTTTTGTTGCCGCAAATATAATGCATTATTCTGAAATAATTGCTATGTTTGCGGTAAATAATAGTATGAAATTAAGATATGCTGATTTATAATACAACTTTTCAAGTGGACGATGACGTTCACGACAATTTCATGATTTGGATAAAAGAGAGTTATATTCCTGAAGTACAGAAACACGGTGCGTTGAAGGCACCCCGCATTTGCCGGATATTAAGTCATCGGGAAGAAGGAAGTGCGTATTCTTTGCAATGGGAGGTGGAAAGCAGTGGGTTACTGCATCGTTGGCATTTGGAACAGGGAGTACGTTTGAATGACGAACTGGCAAAAATATTTAAAGATAAAGTGATCGGGTTTCCGACCCTGATGGAGGTGATAGAGTGATTCAACCGGTAAAAGAAAAGATAATCCTGGGGATTGACCCCGGTACGACAATCATGGGATACGGTGTTCTAAGAGTGAAAGGAACCAAGCCCGAAATGATTGCGATGGGGATTATCGACTTGCGTAAATTTGCCAACCACTATCTGAAACTTCGCCATATCCATGAACGGGTATTGAGTATTATTGAAAGTTATCTGCCTGATGAGCTGGCTATTGAAGCGCCTTTCTTCGGTAAAAATGTACAATCGATGTTGAAGTTGGGCCGTGCACAGGGGGTAGCGATGGCAGTGGCGTTGAGCCGGGACATTCCGATTACGGAATATGCTCCTTTGAAGATAAAGATGGCTATCACCGGAAACGGGCAGGCATCCAAAGAACAGGTAGCGGATATGTTGCAGCGGATGTTGCGCTTTCCCAAAGAGGATATGCCTACTTTTATGGATGCAACAGACGGATTGGCAGCAGCCTATTGTCATTTCCTGCAAATGGGGCGGCCGACAATGGAAAAAGGTTATAATAGCTGGAAGGATTTTATAGCGAAGAATCCGGATAAGGTGAAGTAAAGCGACTGATTATAGGGATAGATATAAAGGAAATATCTAGGGGAGGTTTAAATGAAGATGGGAGGTAATTATTTAGCAATATTAGGGGTGACTACAGTGACAACAGTAATGAGCTGCTCCCCTGCGAAAAAGGAATATGCTTCTTTTGAGCTGTATCCGGTTCGTACGGGAAGTCTTACGGAAATGGAATATACGCCGTTGGCAACCAAATTTTATCTTTGGTCACCAACTGCAGAAGAAGTACGCCTGATGCTATATGATGCCGGTGAAGGCGGACATGCTTATGAAACAGTAAAGATGGAGCCCACAGAAGATGGAACCTGGACAACTTCAGTAGATGAGAACCTGCTTGGCAAATTCTATGCCTTCAATGTAAAAATCAATGATAAATGGCAGGGAGACACGCCGGGAATCAATGCCCATGCTGTCGGAGTGAATGGGAAACGTGCTGCCATTATTGACTGGAAGACTACAAATCCCGAGGGATGGGAGAGTGACAGACGTCCTTCTCTGAAATCTCCTGCTGATATGATTATCTATGAAATGCATCATCGTGACTTCTCGGTTGATTCTACTTCGGGAATTAAGAATAAAGGTAAATACCTCGCATTGACTGAACACGGGACCATGAATTCAGATAAGTTATTGACCGGTATCGATCACTTGATAGAACTGGGAGTGACACATGTACATCTTCTTCCTTCTTCTGATTATGCTTCTATCGACGAAACAAAACTGGAAGAAAACCACTATAACTGGGGATATGATCCGGCGAATTATAATGTGCCGGATGGCTCTTATTCAACTGACCCTTATCAACCTGCCACTCGTGTGAAAGAGTTCAAACAAATGGTACAAGCACTGCATAGAGCTGGTATCCGTGTGATAATGGATATGGTTTATAATCATACTTTTAATACCGTTGAAAGTAATTTTGAACGTACTGTTCCCGGTTATTTTTATCGTCAGAAAGAAGACGGGACATTGGCAAATGGTTCCGGATGCGGTAATGAGACGGCAAGTGAACGCCCTATGATGCGCAAGTTTATGATAGAGTCCGTTCTTTATTGGATAAAAGAATATCATATTGACGGTTTCCGTTTTGACTTGATGGGAGTGCATGATATTGAAACCATGAATGAGATCCGGAAAGCGGTGAACAAGGTTGATCCTACCATTTGTATTTATGGAGAAGGTTGGGCAGCCGACACTCCCCAATATCCGGCAGATTCGTTGGCAATGAAAGGGAATGTTTCCCACATGCCGGGAATTGCCGTATTCTCGGATGAATTGCGTGATGGGCTTTGCGGACCTGTGTGGAAAAAGGAGAAAGGGGCTTTCCTCGCCGGAGTTCCGGGAGCAGAAATGAGTGTTAAATTCGGAATTGTGGGTGCTATTGAGCATCCGCAAGTACGGTGTGATTCTGTTAATTACAGTCAGAAACCGTGGGCGGAGCAGCCTACCCAGATGATTAGCTACGTTTCCTGCCATGACGGTTTGTGCCTTGTTGATCGCTTGAAAGCAAGTATGCCGGGAGCTACTCCCGAGCAACTGGTTCGACTTGATAAGCTTGCGCAGACGGTAGTCTTCACTTCGCAAGGTATTCCTTTTATCTATGCAGGAGAAGAAGTGATGCGCGATAAACAAGGAGTGGGCAATAGTTATAAGAGTCCGGATGCAGTCAATGCTATCGATTGGCGACGTAAAACGACGAACGGAGATGTTTTCATGTATTATAAGCGACTCATAGATCTGCGTAAGTCCCATCCCGCTTTCCGTATGGGAGATGCGGAAAAGGTTTGGAAGCATCTGGAGTTTCTTCCGGTGGAAGGACAAAACCTGATTGCATTCCGCCTGAAGGATCATGCGAACGGAGATAGTTGGGAAGATATTATCGTGGCGTTTAATTCCCGTATGACTCCTGCGCGTTTGGAAGTGCCTGTTGGTAAATATACAGTGGTATGCAAAGATGGTGTGATAGATGTGCGTGGATTAGGTACGCAGATCGGACCGGAAGTAATTATTCCCGGACAGTCTGCATTGATTATGTATAAGTAGCTTTAGTCATTATTTGTCATATCAATAACGGCTTTCTTTCTAATTTAGATTCTTGTTTGTAACAAGTCTAATTCTGTTTGTTACATCTGTTGTTCTTTATATTCACTCGGTGAAATTCCGTAAAAGTCTCTGAATGTATTGGAAAAATGAGAGAGGTTGGAGAAGCCTGTAGCGTATGCAACTTCCGAAACGCTTAGATTCTTCTCACGTAGCAGATTGGCAGCTTGTTTCAGTCTGATAGAACGAATGAAATCTCGTGCTGACTGATTAGTCAACTCCTTTAATTTGCGGTGCATATGTACGCGGCTCATTCCAACGTTGGCTGCCAGCATCTCTACATTAAGGGTAGGGTCGGCAAGATGGTCATTGATGGTTTTCATTACTTTACTCATCAAGATCTCATCATTGGACTTCATTTCTATCTTTGTTATTTTTTCTTCTACTTGTTGTTCACCTACCAGTTTGCCACGCAGTCTTTCCCGATTGGCTATCAGATTACTGATAGTAGTTCGTAATAATTCAGTGTTGAATGGTTTTACGATATAAGCATCTGCTCCAATTTCAAGCCCTTCGATTTGGTCTTCGGCTTTCGATTTGGCGGTTAATAATATAATTGGTATATGATTGATATTGATATTCTGTTTTATTTTCCGGCAGAGAGTGATCCCATCCATTTCGGGCATCATAACATCACTGATGACGAGATCGGGTTTCTCCTTCAAAATGGTTTCCAGTCCTTCCCGTCCATTTGTACATTCATAGATACGGAAATCACTATCCAGTTCGCTACGTATGTAGCGGCGTATTTCTTCATCATCTTCTACGATTAAGACGCGATAACGTGTTTTTGCTTTGGGTTTCCTGTACTCGTTAGTTTTGTTTTCTTCTTCCGTTTCATAGATCGAATCTTTGGGAAGTTGGGAGATTGTTGGTTCGCTTCCGGTTTCTTCAGGATTTTCCAGTTCTTCTGCTTTCAAGTGATTACTACCTAACGGCAGGCGGATGATGAAACGGGTTCCTTGTCCGTCTTCGCGGTTTTCTGCTTTGATGATGCCGTGGTGCAGTTCCACTAACGACCGTGAAAGATGCAGTCCGATTCCTGTACCGAAATTAGATTGTGTCATGTCGTTGTCAATCTGATAGAAACGTTCGAATATTTGTTCTATTTTGTTTTTGTCAATACCGATTCCGTTATCGGTGATATCTATCTCGAAATAATCTTTCAAAGCACCCCGGTAGGCATCGTTGTGACCGGTTTTCAATAACACTTCGATATTTCCTCCCTCATGTGTATATTTGAAAGCATTGGAAAGGACATTCATCAATACTTTGTCAAAGTTATTTAGATCAATCCATACTTTCAGAGAATCAGCACCTTCCAGTTCTTTTTCGAAAGTAAATGTGATGTTCTTTTTTTGCGCTTGATAATTGAATGTTTGCATCAAGTCATTGATAAATCCTACGATGTCTGTTTCCCGGAATTTCAGATGCATTTGTCCTTTGTCCAGTTTTCGTATGTCCATCAGTTGATTGATCAGACGTAGAATACGTTGGGCATTCCGGTAAATCATGAGATAAACCGGTTGTTTCTCGGAATGTTCGGCTAACAGTTTCTCTAACGGGCTGATGATAAGAGTCATCGGGGTACGTATTTCATGTGAGATATTAATGAAGAATTGTAATTTGGCTTCGTTAATCTGTTCCATGTGTTTTTGTCGCATCACTTCTTGCCGGTGGCGGATACGTGACAGAATATACATGGTAAGAGCATAGATTAGTAATGCTCCGAGGCATCCCCAGATTACTTTTGCCCACCAGGTCTGGTACCAGGGTGGAGTGATGGCAATAGTAACTGTGCGGATATTAGAGAAATTATTATGGTCGCGTGCCTGTACGGAGAAAGTGTATTTCCCCGGTTTCAGACTGCTATAAGTCACCCGGTTTGTTCCCGGTTGCGTACTGATCCATTCATCGCCTAATTCTTTTATCTTATATTGATAACTAATCCGGTCGGGATTGCTGAATTCCAAAACAGAAAAATCAATGCTGAATGTATTTTCATTATATGCCAGTGTAAATTGCTCGGTATCCATGACAGCAGTATCAGTGATGACATTGTTGCCGGATTTATCCCCTTTTTTCACAGGGCGGTTAGCAACGTGAAAGCCGGTAATCAATACATTCATTTCTTTTTTGATTTCGGTGATATCCTGGGGGTAGAAAGCTGTTACTCCATTGGTACCTCCAAAAAATATCTTGCCGCGTTTATCTTTAAATACAGCAGTGCGCGTAAACTCATTTCCTTGCAGACCGTCGCCTGCATAATAGTTGATAAACTTCTTTTCCGGAGGATTCAGTTTGGAGATTCCCTGATGGGTACTGATCCATATATTTTTTTTCTCGTCTTCAGCCAGGCCGCAAATAATATCACTGGGGAGTCCATCGGCAGTAGTGAAAAGTACAGGTGTTAGTCTGTCTTTATTCAGGCAGACCAATCCTTCGGAAGTACCAGCCCAGATCTCTCCATTACTACTTTCCAATAAACTGTAAACGACATACCCGGGGAGGAGATTGTTTTGCTTTTTATAATTGATAAAATTGTCCGTTTGAGGATTGAGTACGGCCAGACCTTTATAAGTGCCGATCCATATCATTCCCTCTCTATCTTCCAGTAGGTAGCTGATCCAATCGTTTGGAAGTCGGTTGATGCTCCAGTCATCGTTTTCGTTGCGGGTAGATTCGTAATAGGTGACATGTTGAGTTGGTAAATTGATTTTGTATAAGCCCGAACCATAAGTACCCACCCAGAGATTCTTGTTTTTGTCTTCAATGATGCAGGAAACTTTGGGCTTGCCTGCGTTAAGATTTCCTTGTAAAAGCGAGGTGGCATCTTGACATGTTCCGGTTTGTTTGTTCATCCGTGCCAGACCATTGAAGTAAGATCCTAGCCAAAGTTCCTGATTGGAATCTTCATAGAGACATAGGATAGTGCCGGGGACAGATTGGGGATTACCTGCCTGATGGGTGTAATGGCGTAATTGTTTTCCCTGATCGTTTATGGCATATAATCCGTCGTTATCCGTACCTATCCAGATTGTAGCTTGTTCATCTGTATGAATAGCCATAACACAGCTGGAACCAATGGTGTTGTTGTGTATTGATTTGTAGCCGTAGTAGTCGAACTTATTTGAAATGCCGGGCACTAGTATCAAACCTTTCTGAAAAATGCCCAGCCATAAATTGTGATCTTTATCTTCGATTAACGAGTGAACCTTGGATTTGGAGAAGTCAAAGGGACCCGCATTAATCTCACTGTCCACAATAATATCTTGTTGAGGCTGATATTCTTTTACTCCTTCACCGTCTGTTCCTATGATAAGTTTTCCACGGGTATCAATGATGAGAGTCCGGATATTCAAATTCATCCGGTTTTGGTAGAGGACAGGTTCGAAGTTTCCTTCCTGCCGGGATGATAGTCTGAAAAGACCTTTTGTCAAGGTTCCTACGAAAATTTGTCCGTGTGCATCCTCACAAATGGCAGAAACGTCATCACCTGCTATATGATAAGGTGCTTTATAGCTTTTAAGCTCTTTATTTTCCGGAGAATAACGGTAAAGTCCTTTTTCTTCTGTAGCAATCCATAAATTTTGCCGGGAATCTTCGAAAATGACATTCAGGTAGTTACTACCTATCCGGTCTGTCAGTTCGGTTTCGATATGGAAGGAGGCGGGATTGCTGTTCTTTTTTAGGGATATGGCGCCTTGTCCGGAAGTTGCTATCCAAAGATCTCCGTTCCGGCGTTCAATAATGGAAGTGATATGAGGATTCTTTCGTCCGTCTTTCCGAGAGATGAATAATTCGTGAAAGTTGTCTGTGGCGCGGTCATATCGCTGTAAGCCATTGATGCATCCGATCCAGAAATTACCGCGACTGTCTTCGAATAATGTCCGTACATAGTTGTTTTTCAAACTGGTGCTATCCGTAGCATTATGTCGATAGATCGAGAAACGTGTCCCGTCGAATTTATTAAGTCCGTTTTCGGTAGCTATCCAGATAAATCCTTTCCGGTCCTGATATACGGCATTGATCAGACTGTTGGAAAGTTCTTTGTCTGTTGAATAGAATTTGCCGGTCTGTGCTTTCATAACAGGAGTGCTTCCTATCAGGAAATAGTATATGGAAAAAAGGAATAGGATTTGTGCTTTCATACTCATTAATATAAGCAGGGTTTATTGGTGCTTTTTATATAGACAAAGATACTATATTAAATTAAAATAGCATTAGCTTTGTTACTTTTCCTTTTACTGATGTTACGTGCAAACCCTTTAGGGATGCTTCTGGGAGGGGTATGTAACGGGTGTGCAATAGCTTGTAACGTACATGCAAGTGTATGTAACCGCCTGTCAATTGCTTGAAACAAAATCTCCACCTATGCTTGATATATTATCCATAAATTTGCATTAACCAAAAAAATGAATTGTCGGACACCTTAAAATAATAACTGCTTATGGAAACATGAATTCCTTACTCTATTCCTTATTATAAATAAGAAGAGAAAAACCTATAACTTGGATTAACCACTATCATTATTAATTAACCTAAAATCCGCAACTATCATCCAATACACGATTAAGGGTAGATTTATGAGTCGTTAGTAGCAGCTTTCAGTAAAAAGCAACAGCACAACATCAATATGTAGCCACCATCCCCTTACCCCACGATGCGACTTGAGGTAATACGCAGATTCTAACCGGAAAGAAAGGATTCTTATCCGAATTCTGTTTTGAAAGGTCTTGCATAAGCCCGGTTTTCTGTATAGATATTCAGCACGTATTGCCTTGCTGTC
>NZ_GG774813.1:76198-146071 GCF_000163675.1 Bacteroides sp. D22
CTGCATCTCTGACCAAGTGTCTGGTCGATAATAGGTGAAAGCATGGAGTCAAATTGCTCCATGATTGAAAAAATTCCTCCAAAAGGTGTGAGTTTTTCAGATTTTATTTGTACCTTTGCCATGTCTTGTTACGATTTACGCTTGTTTTGAATTGCAACACTAAGATAAGTGAAAAATCTGACATGGCAAAATCCTGAGCAACTTTTTGTTGCTCAGGAACTTATAAATAAAGTTAAATTATAGTGTTGCGGAATTAAGGATTAAAAAAATGATTTTATGGAAAGCACAAATCATTATTTTCGACCGTTAGGTCTTATCATTCTTTTCTGCCTCTTCCCTGTATGGGTATTGGCACAGACTGTTTCCGTGACGGGGATGGTCAAAGATGCATCGGGCGAACCGATTATCGGAGCCAGTGTAGTAGAAGCTGGCACTACCAATGGTATAGTTACCGATTTGGATGGTAATTTTAAGTTGAATGTATCAGCCAAAGGTAGCTTGAAGATTTCTTTTATCGGATATCAGACACAAACGATTCCTGTAGCCGGGAAAAAGCAGTTTGATATTACCCTCAAAGAAGATGCAAAAGTATTAGACGAAGTAGTTGTAGTTGGATATGGTCAGATGAAACGTAGTGACCTGACCGGTTCTGTTGTATCGGTCAACGATGAAGCCATTAAGAAATCTGTAGTGACTTCCGTTGACCAGGTACTGCAAGGACGTGCTGCTGGTGTGCAGGTACAGGCTAATAGCGGTATGCCCGGTGGTAGTTCTTCCATCCGTATTCGTGGTATCAACTCTTTGAATGCCTCCAATGAACCTATCTTTGTCATTGACGGTGTTATCATCGACGGTTCCACAGGTTCGGGAAGTGATAATGCACTGGCATCTATCAATCCTTCGGACATCGTCTCTATGGACGTATTAAAGGATGCTTCCGCCACTGCTATTTATGGTGCGCGAGCTGCAAACGGTGTGATTATGATTACTACCAAACGTGGACAGAAGGGTGAGGCGCAAATAACTTATGACGGATATATAGGATGGCAGGAAATGCCTAAAAAACTGGATATGCTGAATCTGCGTGAATATGCGGAGCATAAGAATGTTCGTTCAGGAAAAGACTATTCGGGAAATGATTGGGGAATAGTGAACAAGGATAATAACTTTGTTCGTCCGGATTTACTAGGTGAGGGTACAGACTGGCAGGATGAGATGTTCTCTAAAGCTATGATGACCAGTCATAATCTTTCTGTGACCGGAGGTACTGATAAAAGTAACTATGCATTGGGAGCAGGTTACCTCAATCAGGATGGTATTGCTGTTGGTTCAGGGTTCAGGCGTCTGAACTTACGAGGTAGTTTTGATGCCCAGGTGAAGAGCTATTTAAAAATGGGTATTAACTTTGCGTTTAGTAATTCCCGTCAGAAATTGACTGTATCTGACGAGTCGTTGATTAGAACTGCTTTATTGCAGAGTCCGAGTGTGGCTGTTCGTAATGCTGAAGGCACATTTGACGGACCGGATACGGACGAATGGGTACAAACGAATCCGGTGGGTCTTGCCATGATTAAGGATAACCGCAACGAGAAAATGGGTATTCGGGCAAACACCTATGCTGAAGCTACTATCATTGACGGACTGACGTTTAAAACGGAATTGTCTTTCGATTATGGGGTAACTAATACTTATAAATTTGATCCCTCATATACTTTTGGTGCGATTGAAAATACGGACCGTCAGGGGACTTTCTCCAAATCATATAATAAGTTCTGGAGTTGGAGAAATATCGTGAATTACATGAAAACTTTTGGAGTGCACAATGTGAATGCAATGATTGGCCAGGAAATGCAGGAGAGCAAATGGGAATATCTGATGGGAAGCCGTATGGGATATTTGTCCAATGCTGCAACCGACCTGACATTGGGAGATGCCGCAACAGCCAAGAATAATGGTAATAGTGGAGAAAGTTCGATTTTATCTTATTTCGGCCGTCTGTTCTATTCATACGATGACAAATATCTGTTGACATTTACTCTTCGTCGCGACGGTTCTTCCAAATTCTACAAAGATAATCGTTGGGGATGGTTCCCGTCGGCTGCTTTGGCTTGGAAGGTTTCCAATGAATCTTTTTTGAAAGACAACAATATTATTAATAATCTGAAATTGCGTTTAGGATGGGGTGTTGTAGGTAATCAGAATGTGCCTAATAATGCATATAAAGCCATTTATTCATCTGTTGCTACCGTTTGGGGAACAGGATTGCTGGCTGGCAATACTCCGAATCCCGAATTGAAATGGGAGTCTACTTATTCAAGTAATCTGGGACTTGATATTAATCTTTTCCAGAACAGGATTGAATTGATAGCCGATATTTATTATAAGAAAACAAATGATTTGTTGTTGCAAGTGCCTCTTCCTGCTTACGTGGGAACTTCAGGTCAGGGCTCTACTTCCGCACCCTGGAAGAATGTGGGTTCTTTGGAGAATAAAGGACTTGAGTTGACTTTAAATACAGTGAATATTGATAAAGGCGGATTTCAATGGAGAAGTAACGTGGTATTCTCTATGAACCGTAATAAAGTAAAATCGCTGGATACGGCAACCAGCCTGATAGATAAGAGTAATCAGACAGGCGAAACAATAACCGTACTGACACGTACATCAGTAGGAAACCCTATCGGACAGTTTTATGGTTATAAAGTGATTGGCCGCTTTGAAAAGGCTACTGACTTTTACTATAAAGATGCTTCCGGAGCAATTAAGCCGGTAGCATTGCCTGAAGGTATGTCGATTTCCAAGAATAGTATCTGGATTGGTG
Source organism: Bacteroides sp. D22 (assembly GCF_000163675.1). Taxonomy (NCBI): domain Bacteria; kingdom Pseudomonadati; phylum Bacteroidota; class Bacteroidia; order Bacteroidales; family Bacteroidaceae; genus Bacteroides; species Bacteroides sp. D22. The sequence continues at coordinate 79,020 of NZ_GG774813.1, forward strand.
ATTATATTTTTGAAGATGTAAACAAAGACGGTGTTATCAATGAACAGGACCGTACTTATATCGGTAATCCTGAACCGGACTTTACTTTCGGCTTCGGTAACTCTTTCTCTTATAAAGGCTTCGACTTGAGCATTAACCTGACCGGATCGGTGGGAAATGAAGTTGTAAACTGGGGGCGTCGTGAACTTGAAAATCCACGGGGCAATAATAATATCCTGAAATCGGCGTTGGATTATGCACAACTGGCTTTGATTGATCCGAATGGTCCGGATGATTATCGGAATATACAGATTGTAGGCGGTGACCCTTATGCTTGCCGTATGGCTATTGCCAAAGGGACAGATGATTCCAATTATCGTTTCAGTGACCGCTTTGTGGAAGATGGTTCTTTCCTGCGTATTCAGTCTATCTCTTTCGGCTATACGTTCCCGCGTAAATGGTTGGCACCGATTGGTATTCAGAATCTGAAACTTTATTGTAACCTGCAGAATGTATATACATTCACAAAATACAAAGGGATGGACCCGGAAATAGGTTCTGCCAATCAGGACGCTTTGCTTACAGGCTTTGATAACTATCGTTATCCTTCTCCGCGAATTTATACATTCGGTCTGAATTTAACCTTTTAATCATTTAAAGTGACTAAATATGAAAACAAGTAAATATATATACTCTTTCATGTTGGCTGTAGCTTTGGCGTTTGCAGGATGCAGTGACTTCCTCGATTCTGAAGATAACTCCAATATCGCAGGAGATAACTTTTATCAAACGGAAGATGATTTCCGGGCAGCAACAGCTCCTTTGTATAATAAGGTGTGGTTCGACTTTAACGATAAGTTCTATTATGGACTGGGTGATGGACGCGGATTCAACCTTTGTGCGACAACCTCTAATTATATCTATCCTTTTGCCGATTTGACCGAAACCGGATTGACGGGGCCGTTAGTTTCGGCTTGGGGCTCATTATACAATATAGTACAGCAAACTAATAAGATTATTAACGGGATCAAAGGTAACTCATCCAATAGCGAAGAAGTGAAGAACCCATATATTGCTGAAGCACGGTTCATGCGTGGAGTTGCTTATTCCTATCTGGCGATGTTATGGGGAAATGTTATTATAAATGAGGATACGGATGAACTGGTGGCTAATCCAATTGTCAATACTAGCCCGGTAAGTGATGTCTATGAATTTGCGATGCGTGACTTGGAATTTGCGGCAAAATATTTGCCGGAGGTTTCTTCTGCTGCCGGACGTGTCAATAAATACAGTGCCTTTGGCATGTTGTCGCGTGTTTATCTGACGTATGCCGGTTATAGTAGTAACCCTAATAGTGCGACCCGTAATCAGGACTATCTGGATTTGGCAAAGAAAGCGGCTTTAAAAGTGATAGAAAACAGAAATTTTGAACTGATGACTGATTATGCCGATTTGTTTATGATTGATAAAAATAACAACTCGGAAACACTATTTGCTTTACAATGGGTTAGTAATGGTACGTATGGGGAATGTAATACGATACAGGACTATTTTGCTTGTGAGTCGGCTATTACCGGTAATGACCGTGCATGGGGCGGTTATGTTTTTGCACAACCGGACGTGATTTGGGAGTATGAAAAAGGAGATAAACGGCGTCAGCCGACTTGGATGGCTTATGGCGATCATTATCCTGAAATACAGAAAGCAAACGGAGGATATACTTGTGAGAAGAAAGCATCGGGTACTGTTTCCGGAATTTATTGTAAGAAATATGTTTGTGGTTCTAGCAAAGATAATGCGAAGATCACTTCCGGAAGTACTCCTATCAATACTTACATGTTGCGTCTGGCAGAAGTATATCTGATTTATGCAGAAGCTATATTGGGAAATAATCCTTCAACAGATGATGCCGATGCAATGGAATACTTTAACAAAGTGCGCAAGCGTGCCGGTTTGGAACCCCAAAATTCGATTACTTACGAAGATATTCGTCGTGAGCGTAGACTGGAACTTTGTCTGGAAGGACAGTATTGGTATGACTTGGTACGTAGAGCTTATTATAAACAACAGGAAGTACTCAATTATATCACCGGACAGGATAGGGGTACTGCTATTCCTGTAGTATGGGATGCGGATACACAGACTTTGAAGAGAGACGAGGATTCGGATGAAACGAAGCGTGCCATAGGTGACGTCGATTCCAGTATATTCCTTCTTCCTTATCCGGAATCGGAGACTGTGCAAAATCCTTTGTTGAAAGCAGATCCTGTGCCTTATGCATTTAAGGAAGACAGAATAACTGATTTGTTTAATTAAAAACGAGAATACGAATGAAAAGCTTGATATATAAAAATAGTATGAAAGCATTTGGCTTATTGGTGAGCCTGCTCATCTGCTCTTGTTCATTTGTTTCGTGTGACGACGATGACGATAATGGCGGAAGTTCTGTGATGAACATAACAGGGATCTATCTGGAAGACGCGAAGTCGAATGTTCCTGACCGTTTGGTTGATTTTGCCCGTTTGGGACAACTGATCCGAATTGAAGGTGAAGGATTCAACGGATTGAAGAAAGTGTATATTAATGGATATAACTGTTATTTTAATCCGGTATTTGTTTCGAATAAATCTTTTCTGGTTAGTGTGAACAGTAAAGTTCCGACTACAGAAGCAGACGAGAATGTACGTAATACAATTCGTTTGGTAAAAGATGGCGGTGAATACGTTTATGATTTCCAGATTCGTGCTGCTGCACCGTCTATAACGAAAATCTCCAACTGTATGCCGAATATAGGTGAACCTATCATTGTTTACGGAAGTGGATTGACGGAAATAGCAAAAGTCGTTTTCCCCGGAAATGTGGTGGTGACAGAAGGTATTATTTCTGATCTTGACGGTGAATATTTTATGGTGGATATGCCTGCCGGAGTTTCTGAAGAGGGCGGTTCTATTTTCGTAGAAGGTTCGAATGGTGGTGCTTATTCTCCTGCCTATTTCAATTATAAGAAAGGCTTGTTGTTGAACTTCGACGGAGTGGGTGCACAAGGAGCATGGGGCGATTCTGAAAGTATGATTCAAACAACCGAACTGGAATCTGCTTCGATTGGTGAAGGTAATGTGTCGCAAGGTGCTTACTGTCGTTTGCCATTAGAAAGACAGTTGCCGGTGGCAGCAGCGAAGAATCGTTGTGCTGAAGTTTGGACAGCTGGTAATGGCACTGATCCTGACTGGTTGACGCTGGGTGTCCCTGCTGAAACTCCTGTTGCCGAATGTGCTATTCAGTTTGAAATTTATGTGCCCGAACCTTGGTCTGAATCCGGATTCCTGAAGATTTGTGGTCAGAACGGATTCAATGGTGGAGAATGGGAGAGAGACTGTTATAATTACGTACCGTGGCTTGTAGGCGGAAAGATCGTTCCTTTCCAGACAACCGGTTGGCAGACTGTAACTGTTCCGTTCAGTGAATTCTACAAATCGAAAGCATCCAGCGGAGCTTGGACCACTTTTGCCGATGTGGCCGCTACCCGTGCATCTGCTTCTTATGCCAACTTCGGTTTCTATTTTGAGAACTCTGATATTACATTGGATAAGATCACAGGTGCGAGCTCGGATAAAGAAACAGAGTTTCTATCCAAAACAACTTCCGTGAAGATTTATATTGATAACTGGCGTGTCGTACCTTTGACGAAGCCGGAATATACCGATTTCCCGGATGAAGAAGAGGATGCAGAATAATAATGACTTTAAATTGAAAAGATTATGAAATACAGAAATATGCTTCCGTTTGTTGCCTTGTCGGTGCTGATATTGACATCGTGTGACGATAATAAGATGGAGTGGTATAAAGACCCTACACATGGAGCGGTTACTTCTTCCGAACTGCCTTTACAGTTGGCTGAAAAGATTTCCCGTTACAAGCCGTTGAAAGAATATTTATCCGATCCCAACTTTAAGTTGGGTATCGGAGTGGGGATGGATGAATATCTTGGTGACGAGACAACGACTACCATTGTGAATGAGAACTTTAATGATCTGACGATAGGATATGCCATGAAGCACGGTCCTATGGTCGATTCTAAAGGGAATTTGAAATTTGATAAGGTAGATCAATTGTTTACAAAGACTACAGAAGCGGGTATAAGCATTTATGGACACTGTCTGATTTGGCACACTAATCAGAATGCGAGTTATCTGAATAGTCTGATTGCACCGGAAGTTATTCCGGGACCGGCGGGCAGTAATTTGTTGGATCTGTCAGGCATTGAAGATGGAACCTTTGATGGCTGGAATCGTAAAAATGGAAGTGATGCGATGTCCATTGTGGAAGGGGAAGGACTGACAACTACTTCCAAAGCATTGAAATTTACAGTAGGATCTTCTGTAACGGCTGCTCATTCTGTGCAATTATATACTCCTGACATTTCAGCAGTAAGTGGGCATAATTATGAAATTTCATTTTTTGTCCGTTCGGATAAAGCTGGTAAAGCCCGGTTGACTTTCGCTGGGTTAGGAAATAATTATCCATATAAAGACTGGTATGCTACAGGTGGCAGTTGGACGGAAGCTTTTGAGACAACGTCTCAATGGCAGCAGGTGAAGATCACAGTGAATGATTTTGTTAGTACTACATTTCAGATTGCATTTGAATTTGGTTATTTGCCGGATGTGACTTATTATGTAGATAATATTGTTGTGACAGACAAAGATGCCGATCCTACTGTGGTTAATCTGATTTCTAACGGAGATTTTGAAAGCAAAGCTATTACTCCTTGGGGAGCTTGGAGTAGTGGAAAAGCCGCGATTTCGGAAGAAGGTGAAGGATATGGAAGTTCATATTCGATGAAGCTGACTAGTTCTGTTGACGGAGGGGCGGGCAATGCATATAAGGCACAGGCTGGATATGGCTTTGATACTCCTTTGGAAGTCGGCAAGACCTATGAGTTCTCTGCTATGATTAAAGCAAGTGTCTCAACTACTTTCCAAATTCAAATTCAGAACTCAACGAGTTATGCAGGTGAATGCTATGTAGATGGAAATGTGAGTACGACTTGGACAGAATTTAAGAAAGAATTTACAGTGTCTAAAGAGGATATGAATCGATTCTGTATCAATTTCGGAGTTAGTGCAGGCGATTATTATATAGATAATATCGTATTGTCGGAGAAAGTGGTGGAGACACGTGCAGTCACTCGCGCTTCCGGTCCTACTATCATTGAGAAGACCGACGAAGAAAAAGCCGAGATTATCAGAGATGCTATGGAAGACTGGATTTCAAAGATGGTTACCCATTGCAAACCTTATGTTCATGCATGGGACGTAGTCAATGAACCAATGGATGACGGAAAAACATCAGACATTAAGACTGGTAAAGGCAAAACTGATCTGGCTTCTGATGAATTCTACTGGCAAGATTATTTCCTGACTCCGAAAGACTATGCAGTAGAAGCTTTCAAACTTGCCCGTCAGTATGGAAATCCGGATGATAAACTATTCATCAATGATTATAATCTGGAATATAACCTCAATAAGTGTGACGGTCTGATTAAATATGTGGAATACATCGAAAGCAAAGGGGCCATAGTGGATGGTATTGGTACACAAATGCATATTGCTATTGATTCCAATAAAGACAATATTGCTCAAATGTTCCAGAAACTGGGTGCTACCGGCAAGTTGATTAAAGTATCCGAGTTGGATATTAAGGTTAACACCTCGTCGCCTACTACTGAAAATCTGGCACAACAGGCAGAAATGTATCAGTATGTTATTGATATGTACAAGAAGTATATTCCGGTGGATAAACAATATGGTATTACCATCTGGGGAGTATCGGACAATGAAAAAGAACATGTGAATTGGATACCGAATGACGCTCCGAACCTTTGGGATGCTAATTATGCACGTAAACATGCTTATAAGGGAGTAGCCGATGGTTTGGCTGGTAAGGATGTCAGCGAAGACTTTACCGGAGATTTGGAATAAATGATTTTATAATAATTAAAGAGGGGGAGAGTGAGGGTTACAGTAGTTGTTATCATCCTGGAGCGGATCGAATGAATAACAATAACTACTGTAATCCGCTCTTTCTAAAACTTTCGTTTTCCTCCTGTTCATCGGTGGTTTCAGCTTGAATGTAACATTGCAACAAGTTTTTGTAACATACGTAAACGATGATGTAACAAGCGAGTAATGATTTGAATCAGAATTTCTGGGTAAGTGGGAAGAAACTTCCTAAGTTTGCAAAGTGGAATCCCGATGGATTTCTTCTCTTGCTAAATTATCATGAAATAAAGACATATAAAAGAAAAGACAGAATGAATAAGTATTGGTTTTATAAGGTAGGGTTAGTAGTTGTGTTCCTTTGCTTCGCCTTGTTGGGCGGAGCAAAGGTTAAACTTCCGACTCTTGTTTCCGACGGAATGGTACTTCAGCGTGGGGAACCTGTCAATATCTGGGGAACGGCTGATCCTGATGAAACCGTTGATATAACTTTCCTGAAAAAGAAATATAAGACTGTTGCTGATGTACAAGGTAACTGGAAAGTGACTTTGCCTATATTGAAAGCTGGCGGACCTTATACGATGGCCATTAATGATATCGAATTAAAGGATATTCTTATTGGTGATGTTTGGGTATGTTCGGGACAGTCGAATATGGAATTGCCTGTTTCACGGGTTACAGATCGTTTTCGCGATGAAATATCTACGGACAGTAACTATCCGATGGTACGCTATATAAAAACACCTCTGCTCTATAATTTTCATGCTCCGCAGGCAGATATTCCGGGAATTTCCTGGCAAGCGATGACTCCTGAAAATGTGATGCCTTTCTCTGCTTTGGCCTATTTCTTCGCTAAAGATGTCTATCAAAAGACAAAGGTTCCGGTAGGAATCATAAATTCCAGTGTCGGAGGTTCACCGGTAGAAGCGTGGATCAGTGAGGGAGGGTTGAAGCCTTTTCCATTTTATTTGAATGAAAAGCGTATCTATGAGTCAGACGATTTGATGGAGTCGATGAAAAAAGAGGAGAGGAAGAAAAGTCATGCCTGGAATGTGGCGTTGTTTCAGGGAGATAAAGGGATGCATGAGGCTACCCCTTGGTATGCTGCCGATTATGATGATAGCAATTGGACAGAAACAGATTTGTTTACTTCCGGCTGGGCAACAAACGGACTGAATACCGTCAATGGCTCCCACTGGTTCCGTAAAGACTTTCAGGTGTCTGCACAACAGGCGGGAGAGAAAGCGACTCTTCGTTTGGGATGCATCGTAGATGCAGATTCGGTCTATGTAAATGGCACATTTGTGGGGACTGTCTCTTATCAGTATCCTCCCCGTATCTACACCATTCCTGCCGGATTGTTGAAAGCCGGAAAAAATACAATAACCATACGCCTTTTCAGTTATGGCGGTCGTCCTCAATTTGTAAAGGAAAAGCCTTATAAAATCCTTTTCGGAAAAGGTCAGCCGGAAAAAGGAGAATCGGAGATCAATTTGGAGGGGAGTTGGAAATATCATCTCGGTGCTCCTATGCCCGCTGCTCCGGGACAAACGGCTTTTCATTATAAACCCACAGGACTGTATAATGCAATGATTGCTCCTTTGCTGAACTATACGGTATCTGGTGTTATCTGGTATCAGGGAGAATCGAATGTCTCACGCAGAAATGAATATAAAGACTTGTTGACGGCTATGATTAGCGATTGGAGACAACGATGGAATAAGTCGGATATGCCTTTCTATATCATTGAGCTGGCGGATTTCCTTTCACCCACAGATAAAGGAGGACGCACTGCCTGGGCGGAATTCCGGAAAGCGCAGGCGGAAGTAGCCGATACAAATAAAAATGTTACTCTGATTAAAAATAGTGATTTAGGAGAATGGAATGATATTCATCCATTGGATAAAAAGACGCTAGGGCAACGAGTGGCAGCAGCTATCTTGATAGAAATGAATACGAAAAACAGAAAATGACCAATTTATCTATTTTATGGAGAATACAATAAAGACCAATGAAGCGAAAGGTTTCTATAAACTCTCTTGGCTTCAACGTATAGGATTCGGTTCCGGTGATTTGGCGCAAAACCTTATTTACCAGACCGTATGTATGTATCTGCTGATTTTTTATACCAATGTATATGGACTTAAACCGGAAGTGGCAGCCGTGATGTTTCTTATTGTCAGGATAGTGGATGTCCTTTGGGATCCTCTGGTGGGTGCTTTCGTCGATAAACACAATCCTAAACTAGGTAAATACCGTTCATATCTTATTTGGGGAGGAACTCCGCTGACTGGTTTTGCTATTCTTTGTTTTTGGAACGGCTTTTCGGGTTCACTGTTCTATGCCTATTTCACTTACGTTGGATTATCCATGTGTTATACATTGATTAATGTGCCTTATGGAGCACTGAATGCGTCACTTACCCGCGATACGAATGAAATCACGGTGTTGACGTCAGTGCGTATGTTTCTTGCCAATTTGGGTGGTTTGGCTGTGGCATACGGTATTCCGATACTGGTGAAGGTGTTGTCTCCCGATGGTAAAATCAATACTACTGCATCTGCTAACGCATGGTTTATTACGATGACTATTTATGCTGTTATCGGATTGGCGTTATTGATGTTCTGCTTTAACCAGACGAAGGAGCGTGTGGTTATGGATCAGGAGGAGACATCTAAAGTAAAAGTGTCCGACTTGTGGGTAGAATTTTGTAGAAATAAACCTTTGCGTATTTTGGCGTTCTTTTTCATTACTGCTTTTGCAATGATGGCGATTGGTAATTCTGCCGGTTCATATTATATGATTTATAATGTACGTGCACCGGAGATGTTACCTTATTTCATGGCCTTGGGCTCGATACCCGCATTCATTTTCATGCCGATGGTACCTGCCATTAAACGTGCCATTGGAAAAAAGCAAATGTTTTATGTATTCCTTTCAGTCGCTATATTGGGTATGGCATTGCTGTATATTATTTCTGTGGTTCCGGTACTCAAAACGCAGATATGGTTGGTCTTTGTGGCGCAGTTCATAAAATCGACGGGAGTCATTATTGCGACAGGGTATATGTGGGCTTTGGTTCCCGAAGTAATTTCGTATGGCGAATATACTCATGGTAAACGTATTTCGGGTATAGTCAATGCTTTGACTGGTATTTTCTATAAAGCGGGAATGGCTCTTGGAGGAGTTGTACCGGGACTTGTTATGGCTTTTGTCGGATTCGACCAGACAAATGAAGTGTCACAATCACCTTTTGCCGAACAGGGAATACTGTGGCTCGTAGCCGTTATTCCGGCGTTGTTGCTTTTGGTCGCTATGTTCATTATTTCTAAATATGAATTGGAAGATAATGTGATTGACAATATAAATGAGGAGATAGAATCGCGCTGTAAAAAAGGCGAATAGATAAGATAGTAGAATGTTTATTACTCAAAAATATAACGTATGAAACTCAAACGAATAATTCTGTTATTATTGACAGTGATGTTTTCTTTTTCTTATGGAGAAGTTTTTGCGAAAGATGGAAATTCGCTGAAAAAGGCTTTGAAAAACAAGTTTTTGATTGGCGTGTCAGTGAACACACATCAAAGTTCCGGTAAGGATGTCGCAGCTGTTGAAATTGTAAAGAAGAATTTTAATTCCATCGTGGCGGAAAACTGCATGAAGTCTTCTGTCATTCATCCGAAAGAAAATAAGTATAATTTTGCGCAGGCAGATGAATTTGTCAGTTTTGGTGAGAGCAATCAAATGGCTATCATTGGTCACTGCCTGATTTGGCATTCACAATTGGCTCCTTGGTTTTGCGTAGATAAGGACGGGAATAATGTTTCTCCGGAAGTCCTGAAGAAACGGATGAAAGACCATATCACTACCATCGTGAAACGCTATAAAGGCCGTATCAAAGGCTGGGATGTAGTAAATGAAGCGATTGAAGATAATGGAGCATATCGCAAGACAAAGTTTTATGAGATTCTGGGGGAAGAATATATTCCATTGGCTTTCCAGTATGCACACGAGGCTGATCCGGATGCCGAACTTTACTACAATGACTACTCAATGGCCCAACCGGGCAGAAGAGAAGCTGTCGTGAAGATGGTGAACGATTTGAAAAGACGTGGAATCCGTATTGATGCCGTAGGTATGCAAGGTCATATCGGTATGGACTATCCGAAAATCAGTGAATTTGAGAAGAGTATGCTGGCTTTTGCCGGAACAGGAGTGAAGATAATGATAACAGAACTGGATTTGACGGTGATACCATCACCGAATCCCAATGTAGGTGCAGAAGTTTCCGCTTCCTTTGAATATAAGAAAGAGATGAATCCTTATCCGGATGGATTACCGGAAGAGGTATCGAAAGCATGGACTGAAAGAATGAATGACTTTTTCCGTCTGTTCCTGAAACATCATAACCTCATCACCAGGGTTACTCTTTGGGGAGTAGCCGATCAGAACTCTTGGCGTAATGACTGGCCGATGAGAGGCCGCACGGATTATCCGTTACTTTTTGATCGCAATTATCAGCCGAAGCCGGTAGTCGACCTGATTATCAAAGAGGCTGAAAAAACAAAATAAGTTTCTAACAGAAAAACCGAAAAAGCATGAAAACAGAAAAAAGATATTTAGTTCCCGGTGATTATATGGCTGACCCTGCCGTACATGTATTTGATGGCAAACTGTATATTTATCCCTCGCACGATTGGGAAAGTGGTATTGCTGAAAATGATAATGGCGATCATTTCAATATGAAAGATTATCACGTGTATTCTATGGATGATGTGATGAACGGTGAAATAAAAGATCATGGAGTGGTGCTTTCCACAGAGGATATTCCTTGGGCGGGCCGTCAACTATGGGATTGTGATGTGGTTTGTAAAGATGGTAAGTACTATATGTATTTTCCATTGAAAGATCAGAATGATATATTTCGTATCGGGGTAGCTGTGAGTGATAAACCTTATGGTCCTTTTATACCGGAAGCTAATCCGATGAAAGGAAGTTACAGCATCGATCCGGCTGTATGGGATGACGGAGATGGTAACTATTATATATATTTCGGTGGATTGTGGGGTGGACAACTTCAACGTTACCGTAATAATAAAGCCTTGGAATCTGCCATTTTGCCGGAAGGAGAGGAGGAGGCAATCCCGTCGCGTGTTGCTCGTTTGAGTGAAGACATGATGGAGTTTGCCGAAGAACCCCGTGCAGTGGTAATTCTGGATGAAGACGGTAAGCCATTGACAGCAGGGGATACGGAACGCCGTTTCTTCGAAGCTTCGTGGATGCATAAATATAATGGTAAATACTATTTTTCCTATTCTACGGGAGACACTCATTTGCTCTGCTATGCAACAGGTGATAACCCTTATGGTCCGTTTACTTATCAGGGAGTCATTCTGACTCCGGTGGTAGGATGGACTACTCACCATGCTATTGTAGAGTTTAAAGGTAAGTGGTATCTGTTTCATCACGATTGTGTACCATCAGAGGGAAAGACTTGGCTCCGTAGCTTAAAAGTCTGTGAACTTCAGTATGATGCAGACGGGCGAATCATTACTATTGAGGGAAAAGATGAATAATAGAATACATTAAAACAACCGCTTCTATCTGAAAAATATGCCTAGAAATATATTTGCATTGATATTCACTATCCTTTTTTGCTTTTCTTCTATTTGGGCAGAAGATGGAAGTGCCTTGTGGCTTCGTTATGCATCGGGAGCGAAAGCGGAAATTACCAGCAAGAAACAATCACCTACATTACGTATTGCGGTTTCCGAATTACAGAACTTCTGGCAGGGAGGAATCCCGGTTACTTTGGAGGTCCGGAACAATAAAGAACTTCGTGCACTTGGAAATGAGGGATATACGATTCAGACCTCCAAAGGTGGCAGTCAAATAACGATAGCTTCTTCCGGTGAACAAGGAGTACTTTATGGAACGTATCATTTACTCCGTCTGCAAGCTACCGGACAACTACCGGAATCAGCTTTGCAATCCCTCAATATCTCCGAACGACCTGATTATCGAATTCGTATCCTGAATCATTGGGATAACTTGGATGGTACAATCGAACGCGGATATGCCGGACATTCACTTTGGAAATGGGACGAACTTCCGTCTGTTGTCTCTCCCCGTTATGAAGCCTACGCTCGTGCCAATGCTTCTATCGGCATTAATGCCACTGTAATAAACAATGTCAATGCAAGTCCTAAGATACTATCTAATGATTATTTGCAGAAAGTCAAAGTCTTGGCCGACGTTTTCCGCCCTTATGGCTTGAAAATATATCTTTCTATCAATTTCTCTTCTCCCGCAGCTTTAGGCGGTTTATCCACTTCCGATCCGTTGAATAAAGAAGTGATAAACTGGTGGAAGCAGAAAGCCAAAGAGATTTATTCTCTGATTCCCGATTTCGGAGGTTTTCTGGTGAAAGCGAATTCCGAAGGGCAGCCCGGTCCGTGTGATTACGGACGGACTCATGCCGAAGGAGCCAATATGCTTGCCGATGTGTTGAGGTCCTATCATGGCATTGTGATGTGGCGCGCTTTCGTTTATTCTCCTACCGACAGCGACCGTGCCAAACAAGCCTATCTTGAATTTGAACCTTTGGATGATAAGTTTCGGGATAATGTTATTGTGCAGATCAAGAACGGTCCGATAGATTTCCAACCCCGTGAACCATTCAGCCCGCTGTTCGGAGCCATGAAAAAGACGGCAGTTATGCCCGAATTTCAAATCACACAAGAGTATCTTGGTTTTTCCAATCATCTTGCATTCCTTGCTCCTATGTGGAAAGAGTGTTTAGACAGTGATACTTATCTGCAAGGTAAAGGCTCTACCGTTGCCCGTGTGACAGATGGTTCTTTATTCTTTCATCCGCTCACGGCTATTTCCGGAGTGGCAAACATCGGTGATGATACTAATTGGTGTGGACATCCTTTTGCTCAAGCCAACTGGTATGCTTTCGGACGATTGGCATGGAAACATTCGCTCTCTTCCGAACAGATAGGAGAAGAATGGTTGAAACAAACTTTTCTTCCCGTTACCGGTGCGCAAACCGATACTCCGGCAGGAGAAGTCATTCAAAAAGAGCAGATCGACGCTGAACTCTCCCTTCTCAACTTCCAAGTGCTTCAGAAATCGAGAGAAGCAGTAGTAGACTACATGATGCCTCTCGGCTTGCATCATATCTTTGCATGGGGACATCATTACGGACCGGAACCCTGGTGTGATATTCCCGATGCCCGCCCGGATTGGCTGCCTCCTTATTACCACCGTGCCGACAACATGGGAATAGGTTTCGACCGCAGCAGTACAGGAAGTAATGCTACCGGACAATACCATTCTCCATTATGCGAGCAACTGGACAATGTGAATACTTGTCCGGAGAATCTGCTCCTTTGGTTTCACCATGTCCCTTGGAATCATCAGATGAAGAGCGGACGTACACTTTGGGCAGAACTGTGCTACACGTATGATCGTGGTGTAAACGAAGTGAGAAACTTTCAAAAAGTGTGGGACAGGATGGAACCGTATATTGATTCCGAACGTTTTCGTGATGTGCAACACCGCCTGAAGATTCAGGCACGGGATGCTGTCTGGTGGCGGGATGCTTGTTTGCTTTACTTCCAGCAATTCAGCAGACAATCGATACCTTACGAATTGGAACGTCCCATACACGAGTTGAAAGATATGATGGAATACAAATTGGATATTACCAATTTTGAATGTCCACCTTATGGGTTTAGTAAGTAAATAAAGATATTCCTTCTACGGAACGAATAAGAATATGTTTGCAATTTGGCGTCTTTTATGATAAAATTGTTACCTTTGCGGGCAATAATAAAACAGAATAAAAGAATATGAACCAAAATACATTCTGCATGGCGGGGGGCGTAGCACGCAACCCGCTTGTGCGTTTAGCCAAACCCATCACGGCAACTATCGGAGCGAATGAACACATAGCTATTGTAGGTCCCAATGGTGGCGGTAAAAGTCTTTTTGTAGATACCCTGATCGGAAAATATCCATTGCGTGAAGGAACCGTACAATATGATTTTTCCCCCTCTGCCACCCAGACTCTTTATGATAATGTGAAATACATTGCTTTCCGTGATACCTATGGAGCTGCCGATGCCAATTACTACTACCAGCAGCGTTGGAATGCTCACGATCAGGATGAAGCTCCTGATGTTCGTGAGATGTTGGGAGAAATCAAGGACGAGCAACTACAACGCGAACTGTTTGAACTCTTCCGTATCGAACCGTTGCTCGACAAGAAAATTATTCTCCTTTCCAGCGGTGAATTACGTAAATTCCAGCTAACCAAAACCCTGTTGACTGCTCCCCGCGTGTTGATTATGGATAATCCGTTTATCGGACTGGATGCTCCTACGCGTGAACTGTTGTTTTCTTTGCTCGAACGTCTGACAAAAATGTCGTCCGTACAGATCATTCTGGTACTTTCCATGCTCGATGATATACCTTCATTCATCACTCATGTCATTCCTGTGGACAAAATGGAGGTCTTTCCTAAAATGGAACGTGAAGCCTATCTGGAAGCTTTCCGCAGTAGAGATGTGGTTACCTCTTTGGATGATTTGCAGCAACGGATTATAGATTTGCCATCTGATGGCAACAATTACGATTCGGAGGAAGTAGTAAAACTTAATAAGGTCAGTATCCGTTATGGCGACCGAACTATTCTGAAAGAACTGGACTGGACAGTCCGTCGTGGTGAGAAGTGGGCGTTGAGTGGTGAGAACGGTGCTGGGAAATCGACTCTGTTGAGCCTTGTCTGTGCAGACAATCCGCAATCGTATGCCTGTGACATCAGTCTCTTCGGACGGAAAAGAGGGACGGGAGAAAGTATTTGGGAAATCAAGAAACATATTGGTTACGTAAGTCCGGAGATGCACCGTGCTTATCTTAAAAATCTGCCCGCTATTGAGATTGTAGCCAGTGGTTTGCATGACAGTATCGGTCTGTATAAACGTCCTCAACCGGAACAGATGGCTATCTGTGAGTGGTGGATGGATATATTTGGCATTGCAGATTTGAAAGATAAACCATTCCTGCAACTATCCAGTGGAGAACAACGTTTGTCCTTGTTGGCAAGAGCTTTCGTCAAAGACCCGGAACTGCTGATTCTGGATGAACCGCTTCATGGCTTGGATACTTATAATCGTCGACGGGTAAAGAAAGTGATTGAGGCTTTCTGCCGACGCAAAGATAAGACGATGATTATGGTGACACATTATGAATCGGAACTTCCCAACACTATAACAGATCGTATTTTCTTAAAGAGAAACCGGTAAACATTGTTTTCTGATATTTATTTTGAATTTAGATTTTAGTTAATCGGATGCGTAAACCAGAAACAAGAACCTTTCCCCGGTTCTGATTCCACTCCGATTTTGCCGCCTAACTGTGTGACGATACTTTGACAGATAGGGAGTCCCAGCCCTGTGCCGGCAATAAAATTATTCAATTTCACGAATCGGGTAAAGATAGCTTCCTGCTTTTCCGGTTCGATGCCCATTCCCGTATCTTGAACCGAGAATCTGACTTCATTTCCGTTGATTCGGTAATCAATAACAATACTGCCCTCGGAAGTAAATTTCAGAGCATTCGTTACAAAATTCAGCAATACCTGATACAACCTGTTTTTGTCGCTGGTAAAAGTAAGCTCGGGCAGTTCCGGTGCTAAGAGAATCTCTACTTGCTCTGTAGCCCTTACCTGCATAGATTGTAGCAGTTCGTTGCAAAGTTGTTGTGCATCCACTTGTTCTGGGATAATGTCGAAAGTCCCTGCCTCAATCTTTGACAAGTCAAGAATATCCGAGATCAGTTGTAACAAGAGCTTGTTGTTTTCTTCAATAATCGTTGCATACAGATGTTTTTCTTCTGCATCCTCCGCTTCCTCAAGCAAACTGGAAAAGCCTACTATCGCATTGAGCGGGGTACGTATCTCATGACTCATATTCGCAAGAAAAGCAGATTTTAGCCGGTCGGCTTCTTCAGCTTTCTCTTTGGCGCCAATCAGCATCCGCTCTGTCTCTTTCAGTTCGGTAATATCAAAGTTGATACACAGCATTTCGATGATATTGTCCTGGGGCTGGTAATTCCTTACTAATACGTTAACCCGTGTCCAAGTGTAATTTTCATCTGCTCTGCGAATCCGGACATCGCGGGATAGCTTGGAACTTTCTCCTTTTATCACTTTATCCAGGAAGTCGATCATCACAGCTCGATCTTCTGGATGGAAATGGGAATGAATGCCGATGATTTCCGGCAATGGGGTACCCTCTTCTTCACCTACATTCCTGTACCAGCTTCTCAAAGCATACCCATCCCGACTCAAAGCATCGAAGTGCGCGTAACCTACTTTGGCATAATCTCCTACCAGGTCGAAAAAACTCTCGAATTCCTGAATCTTATTATAAGCAATTGTATCTTCGGTCTTGTCTACATTAATTAAGAGGTAGTTGATAGGTTCGTGATTGTGATCGTATAGAGTGGTGACTTTGGTTGTTAAGTCAATGAAACCGGTTGTACTGTTAGGCTGATAATATTTGTTGATTTTGGAAAAGTCATACCGGAATGTAAAATCTGCGTTCTCATTGTCTTTTATTTTCTGTTTTATCTCTTCCGGCAATATAGGATTCTCGAAAATGTTGACTCCCAAAATATCTTCTTTATTGGAAATACGGAACATTTCCATATCTTTTTTATTCAGGTCGACCATTTGACCGTCCTTATCATATAATTCGATGCCTACCGGAAGATTCTTATATATATTATGAAGGATCCGCTCGCTATTTTGTAGAGCCTGGTGTGCAGATGCTATATGAATTCCCTCTTGGGTTTCGGCAATTCCATATACTTTGGTGTTACCATTTTCGTCTGTTTCCTGGAAGCATGCCTTGCTACGAATCCATACATGACCTTTGGGAGTATCAAACAAGTATATTTCTTCTACAGTCTGTTGTACTTTGTCAAAAGATGGAAAAGTTGCGTATCCCTGATCTTCTTTTAGAATACGCTTGTTGAAATCTTCGAAACTGATGAGCCCGTCTTCTCCTATTCCGAGTAGTTGGGAGATAAGTTCCGAACACTTGTAAGTCTCTGCTTTCAAGTCAGCTTCCCACCATCCTATATTCGCTTTGTTCATAAGCTTTTGTAGGAATTCGCTTTCGTTTTGTTCGTTTATTTTCAAGGTATGTCTGTATTATCAGGTAGTTAGACAATAATTTGCTCGTAAAAATAATCATTTTTGTTGAATTCCACCTTAAAAAAGTAAAAGATAGTATGATTGTATCACAAGGAAAGTATGTATTACAAAGAAAATGGGCATATATGAGCAGAGTATCAATAAATTATCTTCGTGTAAAAAAAGTAATCGAAGCATTCTGTACGCGTAAAGATAAAGCGAAGATTAAATCAATGTCCAGATGAATGGAAACGGCTGGATATAGTTGTGAATCGTATCTTTCTGGAGAGAAACATAGTGTCAAAATATTAAGAGTCAGACGATGGGAATAGAATATGTCTATAACAACAAATGTATTTATATGAATTATAATCTTTTTTAATAAATAGAGTGTTTTTTGCTCCAATTGGTTATCTTTGCGCTCTATGAAACGCAAAAAGTAACTATAAATACATGAATAATAGTCAAAATGCTATAACTGTTATATACAGGGAACATTGGCAAAAACTCTATATTCATGCATATAATCTGCTGAATGATGAGGAAAGCGCAAAAGATGTGGTGAACGATGTCTTTTGTTCGGTGCTTGAGAGCAACGAACGGTTGACAACGGAAGAGGATCTGCTGCCGTTATTCTTCGTCATGGTGCGAAATCGTTGTATTGACCAAATACGTCATCAGAACGTGGTGCATAAAAATGCGGAAAGATATCTGGAAGAACTTTACAGTGGCTGGACTGTGAAAGAATACCGTGAGTATGAAGACAAGATAAACCGGATGCAGGAGAGTATTCGCCAGATGGCTCCACAAATGCGAACCGTAGTGGAAGAATTCTTCTTAAATGAAAAGAAATGTGCGGAAATCAGTGAAAAGTTACGTATTAGTGATAATACCGTTAGAACGCACATTGCCAGAGCTTTAAAGATACTCCGAAAACAATTAACCATCTTTTTTTAAAAAAATCCTATCGGGGTGTCATCAGTTTCAGTAACCTTTACGTGTTTAATGAAACTATTGACACTATGATAGACCATTCAGATAAAAAATTAGATTATGCACTTCGTGCCATACAACATCCACAATTAAGAGAAACTGATGAATTTCTTCAGTGGATAGGTATACCTGAAAATAAAGAACTTTTCTTGGAATTAATGGCTTGTAAGGAAGCTGTGATACGTGAGAATCTGCAACGGAAACGCAAGTACAGAAAGAAAATGCGTATCTTGGCAATTGCTTCTTCTGCTGCAGCTGTCTTGATACTGGCTTTTCTGATTCCTTCTTTGCTTCCTTCCACTTCTTTACCTGCAGAACAGCCGATACGTTTTTTTGCTGCGAACAACAATGATGAACATGTGGTCCTACAAATGGATGGTCGTAGTGAACAGCAGTTATTGACAGACAGTGTGATGGATGTGAAAGACTGGAAAACTGTCTCGGCAGACACTGTATGCTGTCAGACTTTGACTACACCACGTGGAAAAGATTTTCTGCTGGTACTGGCTGATGGGACTAAGGTATGGCTCAATGCTGAAAGTCGTTTGCGCTACCCTGTGGCATTTCATGGAAAAGAACGACGTGTGGAACTAGAAGGGGAGGCTTGCTTTGAAGTGGCAAAAGATGCCGAACATCCGTTTATTGTATGTGCTAATGGCATGAATACCATGGTGCTGGGAACTAAATTCAACGTGCGTTCCTATAGTGTTGAAGATCGTCATGTAACTTTGGTGAATGGTAAGGTGCAGGTCACAAACACAGTTAACAATAAGTCGGTAACATTACGTCCGGGACAGGATTTGACCTATACGGAAACCGGAGAGGAAAAAGTATCAGAAGTGAATATCGCTACATATACAGCTTGGACAGAGGGAATGTTCTACTTTGAGGATGTGCCGTTGGAAGAAATCATGGGTGCTTTGGGAAGATGGTATAATGTGAATATCGATTTTGAGCGGTGCGAACTGTACCATATCAGGTTGAACTTCTGGGCTAATAAAAATACCCATTTGGATGAAGCATTGGAACTGTTGAATAAGTTGGAGAAAGTGCAGGTGGACTATCAGGACGGGACCATTACAATCAAGCAGATTTAACTATACAAATACAACTCTTATGAAAAAGCAACAAATTACATTATTAGAAAAAAGAACTAAAAAAAAGCTTGTGTGGATGAGAACTGCCTTTCTATTGCTGGTGTTTACAGCAACAGCCTTGCAAGGATGGGCGCAGAATGCAGAAAACAGGCAGATTTCTTTAGAGATGAAAAACGAACCGCTCGGTTCGGCCTTGAAACAGTTCAGCAATGTATCTGGTTATAAGGTGAATTTTCCCAGTGAAGACGTTGCACCCTATCGTGTAACTGTGAGTATATATCAGATGGCTCCTTTTGCAGCACTTCAGAAGATTCTGGAAGGAAAGCCTTTTGAGTATGATGTGAAACAAAATTTCATCACTGTCCGTAAAGTGAAAGCTACCTCGACAACTGCTTCAGGTAAGTTCAGAAATGTTGGGGGACAGGTAGTGGATGAGGGTGGTAATCCTTTGCCGGGAGCAAATATCAAAGTGCTCAATAGTCCTTTTGGTGCTATTGCAGATGCAGAGGGAAACTTTATTTGTAAAGTTCCGGTGGATGTACATACATTGGAAGTGTCTTTCGTCGGTATGCAGTCGGAAAAGGTTTCTGTTAAAGACCGTAACAATGTCCGGGTGATAATGCATGAGGACAAGCAACAATTGGGGGATGTTGTGGTGACGGGCTATCAGCGTATTAGCCGTGAACGTTCTACTGCAGCTTTCGGTTTCGTTGATTCCGAACAACTGAACAGACAAATGCACAGTGACCTGGCCTCATCTCTGGAAGGGCAGATAGCAGGTTTGCGTATGAATATTAATCCGAATACGGGTGATATGAGTCCTATTCTTCGTGGAGTAGGTACGTTCTCGGATGACGTAGGAACAAATCCGCTGATCGTTGTGGACGATATGCCAACCAATTTAAGCTTGAGCGAGACAAATCCTTATAATGTGGAAAGTATCACAGTCTTGAAAGATGCTGCCGCTGCTAGTATTTATGGTGCTTTGGCAGCCAATGGTGTTATTGTAGTGACCACGAAACAAGCTCAGAAAGAAGGTGCGCACGTGAGTATTAATGCAGACTGGTTTATCACTACCAAACCAAGTTTCAAGAGCTTGAACTTAGCTTCAACAAGTGATATTATTGATTATCAAACAGCTGTTTTTGATGCTAATGTAGCGGAAAAAGGAAGTGCGGCGAATTTTTTATCTTCTTTTCAGTACAATTATTATAATCCCTTGTTCCAACTCTATCTGGATCAGGCCAATGGAGATATTACCAGTAGTGAAGTAAATGCTACGTTGGGACAATGGCGTAATAATGATTATTATAAGGAATATCGTGATAATGCTTGGCGTACGGCTATAACCCAGCGCTATAATGTAACTGTATCACAGAAAGCCGGAAATAGCAATCATTTCCTTTCTTTCAATTATGAAAAGGATAGTCAGCGCGTTATTAGCGGTAAAAGCAATAAAATTTCTTTGTACTATAAATCGAATTATGCGGTCACAAACTGGTTGAATCTGAATGCCGGAGTGGACGTACGTATGGGACGTAGTCATACTCCGAATAGCAGTTATACCAGCTATACCCTGCAACAACGATATGAGCGGATATTGGATGCCGACGGTAACCATTATACTTCTCCTTATGTGAATGTAGGTGCATATCCTTCCTATAATGGGAGTGTTGTAAGAAAAGCTGAAGGTGTCTCACCTTATAGAACGTTTGGTTTCAATGTACTTGATGCATTGGAGGAAAGCATAACAAAGTCACATGATGTTAGTATTCGTCCGTTTGTAAGTTTACAGGTTCGTTTCCTGAAAATGTTCAAATACAACTTCATGTATCAATATGAATGGAATAAAGGTAAGAGTGAACTATTTGAGTCGGAAAATACTTATGCAATGCGTATGCTACATAACAGTATGGTTGATACAAATGGAAAAGCACAATTGCCGCAAGGGGGACGTTTTTCTCAGACAGAAGTTGAAAGTAAGCGTTACACGGTACGAAACCAAATAGACTTTGATAAAACTTGGAAGGACCATGCAGTAACTGCCATTGCCGGTCTGGAATTTCGTGAAAATAAGATTCCGACACCTGCCCGCCAATTGTTGTATGGCTACGATCCGCAAACATTAACTTCTGATTTTATGAATTGGCAAGCCTATCGTGACGGTGTAGGAACCAGTGCTCTTTCTGACAGAACGATTACTTTATCGGGGCTGTCTGCTACTTTGCACGAGTCACGCCATCGTTATGCGTCTTTTTATGCAAATGCAGGATACTCTTATCTGTCACGTTATAATCTTTCCGGAAGTATTCGTTGGGATCAAGCCGATTTGTTCGGGCTCGATATACGTAATCAGCGCCATCCTTTGTGGTCAGTCGGTGCGTCTTGGATTCTGTCGGAAGAATCATTCATGAAAGAGATTTCCTGGCTGGATTACCTTAAACTACGTATGACGTACGGTATTAACGGTAATGTAGATCAAGCTTCGACTACCTATTTTGTTGTAAAGAAAAAAACACAGAGCAATCCCATCAAAACGACTTATCTGACTTACGAGGATGATGATCTGCCGAATCCGAAGCTTCGCTGGGAGAAAACGGCTACTTACAATATAGGATTAGATTTCCGTCTTTTCAAGAATCTGATAAGTGGTACTCTGGAGTATTATAATCGTCACTCATCTGATTTGTTGGTACGCCGATATATGGATCCGACTTTAGGAGCTGGCTCACGTGTAGTAAATAATGGTGAGATGCGTAATCGTGGTGTAGAGCTTTCCCTTTCAGCCAATATCATACGTAAGAAAGACTGGAACTTCGCTGTAGATTTTAACTTTGACCATAATAAGAACAAAATGTTGAAGGTGGATCATAGTGAATCCGACAATGCGAGCCTCTTTATAAAGAGTCCGCTGAACTATTTTATGGAAGGTACTAGTTATAATACGTTATGGGCTTACCGTATACATCGTATCGAGAATGGATATCCGGTAGCAGTGGATAAAGATGGAAATGATCTGGTGAAATTTAATGAAGACGGCACGGTAGCCAGTATCACTTCTGGTTCTTCGCTCAAAGGTACTGATGACTTGGTGAACCTTGGTTCGCTGACTCCGAAATTCAGCGGGTCAGTGGGGTTAAGATTCAACTATAAGAATTTTGATTTGAATGCATTCTTTGTGTATGCTGGTGGTAATAAGCTGCGTAACAGTGTATTAAAAATGGATGACCAGTTAGGTACTCAAACCTTGAAAGGAATTGCCAACCGTTGGACTGCGGATGATTCGAATGCACAGGTACGTATGTACCTCGATATACCGGCACAGGTGAAAACTTATGCCAGCACTTTCCAAGATTGGTGGCAATACGGTGACATCAATGTGAAAGATGCAGGTTATGTAAAATTGCGTAGCTTGAGTGTAGGGTATAACTTACCGTTTACGGTTTGCCAACACCTCCGCCTCTCTTCTCTGAAAGTGAAAGTGCAGGTAAATAATCTGTTTACCTGGTGTAAGGCAGGAAGTGATATTGATCCGGAAAGCTATGGAATGAATGACGGTACACGTGGCATCGCTTCTCCCAAGACTTACTCCATCGGATTATCAACAAGTTTCTAACCATTTAAAAGATATAAGATATGCGTAAATTACTTTATATATTGCCAGTTATTCTCATATTGGGTTTTGCAGCCTGTGAAAACTATGTGGATATTACTCCTACAGGCAAGAAAACGGTGGATTCTACTGATACTTATTATGAATTGATAGCCCTGCCCAACCGGGCCTACCATCCGGCAGCTTTTGCCTTGTTGAGCGATAATGTCTGGTCGAAAGAATCGAATATCATAGGTAATGAATTTATTTCATGGGATGGTATTAACATGACTTTTAATGAGGCAGCTAACCGGAAAGAGCTAAGTGATAACAATTTATATGAAAATTGTTATACATATATCCTACGGTCAAATATCGTAATTTCATTGGTTGATGCTAGTCTGGGTGATAAAGATGTTAAGGAATTGGCAAAAGCGGAAGCAAAGATCATGCGTGCCTGGGATCACTTTATTCTGATAAATACATTTGCGAAAGCATATAATCCGGAAACTGCAGCCACTGACGGTGGAGTTGCTATCATTGATAAATATGATTTGGAGGCTACTCCAACCAAATCTACGGTTGCTCAAGTATACGATTTTATTATTAAGGATATAGAAGAAGCGCTTCCTTATTTACAGGAAGAGCCGGTGAATGTATATCATCCGTCAAAAGCTTTTGGATATGCGTTGGCTGCCCGTGTTTATCTGTTCCATCGAGATTGGAAAAAAGCGAAAGAAGCTGCCGAAGAATCATTGAAGTTGAATAATACCCTGATTGATTATATTGATTTGGGAGCTAAAGGAGGTCCGACTAAGGTTACTACTTATGCCAAAGGCGGTAACCCGGAAGTGCTGAACTATGCTTATATGGGTGGTCCTACTGAAGTTTTGGCCTTTTGTTATGGTATGCTTAGCCCGGAGATGGTACAACTTTTCGGGCAGAATGATGAACGTTTGAACCAATTCTTTAAAACGAGTGACAACAGTATATACTACTTTGACGAAGGTTCAGGAGCTGCTTTGTGGAATACTTCGATTACTTATTCTAAGTTTCAGCCTATGTCTGTGGGAATGCGTACTGCCGAAGTTTACCTGATTCTGGCAGAAGCGAAAGCACGGCTGAAAGATATACCGGGAGCTGTCCAAACATTGAATCAGTTGCGTGAAAAACGAATCAAGAGAGCCGAAGCTGTATTGCCGGAACCTGCTACCGAACGTGCGATGGTGCAGGCAGTCATTGATGAGCGCCGTAAGGAGTTAATCTCCGGATTTAGTCGCTTCTGGGATTTGAAACGATACAATACGGAAGCTGATTACGCAAAGACAATCACCCGTACTTTCCCGCTGGTATCTACGGATGTCGAGAAAAAGACATATACGTTGAAGCCGGATTCACGGTTGTATATCATTCCATTCCCGTTGGCTGCCCGTGAAAAAAATCCGAACCTGACAATGAACACTAACGAATAAAAAAAATAAAGAGAAAACTATGCGAAAGATTTTGATGATGGCTGTGTTGGCGTTCCTGTCCTTGCAAGGTGTGGGAGCTCGTACCAGTGGTATATCTCTTCTGGAAAGTGGAAAGAAGAAACTGGTAGCACAGGAAGATACGGTCAAGAAAGACACTGTTAAGAAAGTAACGGCTTATGAAAAACTGTTGAAAGATGGAGGAAGTGAATGTGAGGGTATGTTTACGGTACGCCACATCAAAGATAACTGGTATTTTGAAGTGCCGGATACTCTTTTAGGACGGTTGTTGTTGGCTGTGACCCGGTTTAAAGCAGTGCCACAGGGTTTCAAAATGCTTAGCGGAGAAGAGGTGAACCGGAGTGTTGTTTATTGGGAACAGCATGATGATAAGACTCTCTTTTTACGCGAATATGTGCAATCACAGTTTGCCCGTCCGGGTGATAACATTGCCGAGGCATTGAAACAATCGACTGTAGATCCTGTAATCTATAAATTTGATGTAATCGGTAGAAATCCGGAGACTCAGGCACAGCTCATTGATGTATCAAAACTCTTTTTAGGTGATAATAAATTGTGTGGCTTTACCTCAAGCGACCGTTCCATTCTTGGCATTGGTACTTTAGCCCAGGACCGCACATTTATGGATACGATAAAAACCTATCCTATCAACGTGGAGGCAGTGACTTTGCGTACTTATAGTATTAGTGCTGGTAGACTACCGGCTGCACAGACTGGTTCGGTGACTGTGAAACTGAATACAAGCATCGTGATGTTACCCAAAGAACCGATGCAGCCACGGTTTGCCGATGACCGGGTGGGATTTTTCCAAAACTCGTTGACCGAATTTTCGGACGACCAGCAGACTACCGATCGTGGAGCCATCATCCAGCGCTATCGGTTGGAACCGAAAGATCCGGAACGTTACCGTCGGGGACAACTCTCCGAACCGAAAAATCCCATTATCTACTACATTGATCCGGCAACACCGAAGAAGTGGATACCTTATCTTAAAGCAGGTGTCGAAGACTGGAATACAGCATTTGAAGCTGCCGGATTCAAGAACGCTATAATAGCTAAAGAATGGCCGAACGATCCCAATATGAGTTTGGACGATGCGCGTTATAGTGTGATACGTTATCTACCCTCCGAAACGGAGAATGCTTACGGTCCGCGTATTGTCGATCCGCGTAGTGGAGAAATTATGGAAAGTCATATTTGTTGGTATCACAACGTAATGAACTTACTCAAAAAGTGGTATATGGTGCAGTGCGGGCCACTGGATAAGCGCGCACGCACGATGACTTTTGACGACAAATTAATGGGCAGTCTGATTCAGTTTGTCTCTTCACATGAAGTGGGGCATAGTATCGGCTTACGGCACAATATGGCAGCCAGTTCGGCTACTCCGGTAGAGAAACTGCGTGATAAAGCTTGGGTAGAAGCCAATGGTCATACGGTATCGATCATGGATTATGCGCGGTTTAATTATGTAGCCCAACCGGAAGATCGGATTTCCGAAAAAGGATTGTTCCCTCGTATCGGTGTTTATGACAAATGGGCTATCCAATGGGGATATCGCTATCGTCCGGAATTTAAGGATCCTTATAAAGAAAAAGACGTATTACGTGCCGAAGTAACCAAAAAACTGCGGGGAGATCATCGCTTGTGGTTTGTTGGTGATGAAGGAAAGGGATTTGATCCCCGTAGCCAGAGTGAGGACTTGGGCGACAATAATATGAAAGCCAATGAATACGGTATAAAGAACCTGAAAAGAGTGATGGAAAACATACTGACCTGGACAGCACAGCCTGACGGAGAGTACACTGACTTAACCACCATTTATAATTCGGTTCGTGCCCAACATCTGAAGTATACCCTGCAAGTGCAGAAGAACATAGGAGGACGCTATACCAATAATTTGCCGGATCTCAAAGTGCATGATTATCTGCCACGCAGTTTGCAGAAAGAAGCTGTTGAATGGTTGGGACGCAATTTGTTTGTAGCTCCACTCTGGCTCTACCCTGATGAAGTGGTGAGTCGTACCGGAGTCAAACCGGTGGATGAGATTCGTGACCGCCAAAGCTCTGTTGTAGCTTTGCTACTTGCACCGGGAATGTTGTATAATATTTACTCAACCTCATTGTGTTCTTCGGAATCGTATGCACTCGATGATTATTTGAACGATGTATTTACTGCAATATGGAAACCGTTGAATGATCCCAATGAACTGGAGAATAATTTCCGCCGTCAGTTGCACCGGACTTATCTGGGGTTTGTCGAAGGAATGATTAAACCTAGTAGCAAAGATGGTGCCAATGCAAATCTGGCAATCAGCCGTTCTGATATTCAGCTTTTTGTAGAACAGCATTTAGATAAGATTGAAGAGTCAGTAAAAGAGCAACTTGCTGCTTCTAAGGAGGGAGATCTCAATTACCGGCATTATGCAGTATTGCTGCGCAACGTTCAGAAAATAAAAGAAGGATATTATGGAAAAGATGCTGATACGCGGTCTTCTGATAAATAGCTTTGAGGAAAACGAAGAATAGAAAAAAATAGAAAAGTAGAACAGATTTTCTTGTATATATAAACTCTCTCTTTTTACTTTTACAGACTTACTCTTCTCTAATGATAACCTTGCTTTGATGAATCATCATCCATAATGCAAGCTTAGAATTAGAGGAGGGTATTTTTTTATATCCCTGATTACTGCATCCCGCTTCTTTGTAGAAAGAATCATTATTTCTGGGTATTGACAACTATTTATTTTCTAGTGAACTTTGTGAAGAAACAATCTGTTGTATATATAAAAAGAAGAAAGGAGAATTTTAGAAATGAAAAAGATAGTATTACTTCGTCACGGAGAGAGTGCATGGAATAAAGAAAATCGTTTTACGGGCTGGACAGATGTAGATCTGACAGAAAAGGGAGTTGCCGAAGCTGAAAAAGCCGGAGAGACATTGAAAGAATATGGTTTCAATTTTGATAAGGCTTATACTTCCTATTTGAAGCGTGCGGTGAAAACCTTGAACTGTGTTCTCGATAAGATGAATCTGGACTGGATACCTGTAGAGAAAAGCTGGCGCTTGAATGAAAAGCATTATGGTGAATTGCAGGGATTGAATAAAGCCGAGACTGCCGAGAAATATGGAGAAGAACAAGTGCTAGTGTGGCGTCGTAGCTATGATATAGCTCCCCATCCTCTTTCAGAAAGTGATTTGAGAAATCCCCGTTTTGATTACCGTTATCATGAAGTACCCGATGCGGAGTTGCCTCGTACTGAATCGTTGAAAGATACCATTGAACGTATTATGCCTTATTGGGAAAGTGATATATTTCCTAGTCTGAAAACAGCTCATACGCTGTTGGTGGTCGCTCATGGCAATAGTTTGAGAGGCATCATCAAGCATCTAAAAAACATCTCCGATGAAGATATTGTCAAGCTGAATCTACCTACGGCTGTGCCTTACGTATTTGAGTTTGATGAAAACCTGAACGTTGCTAATGACTATTTCCTGGGAAACCCGGAAGAGATCAAAAAACTGATGGAAGCAGTAGCCAATCAGGGAAAGAAAAAATAGAAAAGTTACACATTAAAAAAAGAAGTTATGAGTAAAGTAGTAGAATTATTAAGAGATAAGGCCTGTTATTACCTGGACCACACTTGCGAAACCATTGATAAATCATTGATTCATGTTCCGTCTCCCGATACAATAGATAAAATCTGGATTGATTCGGACCGGAGCATCAGAGTATTGAACAGTCTGCAAACGTTGTTGGGACATGGCCGCCTGGCAAATACCGGTTATGTGTCTATACTTCCTGTCGATCAGGACATCGAACATACTGCCGGAGCATCGTTTGCCCCCAATCCGATCTATTTCGATCCGGAAAATATCGTAAAACTGGCTATTGAAGGAGGCTGTAATGGAGTAGCTTCTACCTTTGGGATTCTTGGATCCGTAGCACGTAAATATGCCCATAAAATACCTTTTATCGTTAAGTTGAATCACAATGAATTACTTTCTTATCCTAACAGTTTCGACCAAGTATTGTTTGGTACCGTTAAAGAAGCCTGGAATATGGGAGCAGTAGCGGTAGGCGCCACTATCTATTTCGGTTCGGAACAGAGTCGCCGTCAGCTCGTGGAGATAGCCGAAGCTTTTGAATATGCTCACGAACTGGGGATGGCAACCATTCTTTGGTGTTACCTGCGCAATAATGATTTCAAGAAAGGTGCTGTCGATTATCATGCTGCCGCCGACCTGACAGGACAGGCCGACCGTTTGGGAGTGACTATCAAAGCTGATATTGTGAAACAGAAACTTCCGACTAATAATGGTGGCTTCAAAGCTATCGGTTTCGGAAAGATCGACGAGCGTATGTATACCGAACTTGCTTCCGAACATCCGATTGACCTTTGCCGCTACCAGGTAGCCAACGGCTATATGGGACGCGTTGGTTTGATTAACTCCGGTGGAGAATCTCACGGTTCTTCCGATTTGCGTGATGCCGTCATTACAGCTGTAGTCAACAAACGTGCAGGAGGTATGGGATTGATTAGCGGACGTAAAGCGTTCCAGAAACCAATGAACGAAGGGGTGGAATTATTGAATACTATTCAGGATGTATATCTTGATTCGTCAATAACGATTGCATAATCAGAGATGAATGGAAATAAATTATTATCTTTGACTATTAGATCGTTAACCATTAAAAATTAAGAGTATGAAATTTTTTATTGACACAGCTAATTTGGAGCAAATTCAGGAGGCTTATGACCTCGGAGTACTTGACGGAGTGACTACCAACCCTTCGCTGATGGCGAAAGAAGGTATCAAAGGAACGCAGAATCAGCGTGAACATTATATCAAGATATGTAAGATTGTCAACGGAGATGTCAGTGCCGAAGTGATAGCAACCGATTATGAAGGAATGATTCGTGAAGGTGAAGAACTTGCCGCGCTCAATCCGCATATTGTAGTAAAAGTCCCCTGTATTGCCGATGGCATTAAAGCGATCAAACATTTCACGGAAAAGGGAATCCGTACTAACTGTACATTAGTCTTTTCAGTAGGACAGGCATTACTGGCAGCTAAAGCCGGAGCTACCTATGTTTCGCCTTTTGTCGGTCGTCTGGACGATATTTGTGAAGATGGAGTAGGGCTTGTGGGAGATATTGTACGTATGTATCGTACCTATGATTACAAGACACAAGTGCTCGCTGCTTCTATCCGCAATACGAAACATATTATCGAATGTGTGGAAGTGGGAGCGGACGTTGCTACTTGTCCGTTGAGTGCTATCAAGGGTTTATTGAATCATCCGTTGACGGATTCGGGATTGAAGAAGTTTCTGGAAGACTATAAGAAAGTCAATGGTTAAGTAAGTAATGAAACTTGCAGTATATTAAAATTTTCAGGCACGGATTATTTGCTCAGGTCTTAGAATTCCGTGCCTAAAGAATATTTGTTTTTTCGGGTAGCTGCTCATTACTCTTTTTTCCGTTCCTGTTTTCTCTTCTCCTTATATTGAGTTGGCGTTTCTCCTGTATATTGTTTGAAAGCCGTACTGAAATAGCGTGAAGTAGTGAAGCCGACCTTCTCGGCAATTTCCGTGAACGACATGTCCGTACTGGTGATTAATGTGATCGCTTTCTCCATCCGGAATTTATTAATGTAATCATTGGCTCCCATATCGGTCAGAGCTTTTAGCTTATTGTAAAGGGAAGCCCGGCTCATACCTATCTCCTTACAGATAAAAGTGACGTCCAGATTGCTGCTATCCAGATGTTCCTGAATAATTTTATTCAGTTTCAGCAGAAATGTTTCATCTGCCTGGCTGAAAGTGCTCTCTTCCGGCGCAGGGACTAATCCTGTATTCAAATATCTTTTCTTGATAGATTCGCGGTTTTTCAATCGGTTGCGAATGATTTCCATTAGCATTTCTATCTCAAAGGGCTTAGTCAGATAAGCGTCCGCCCCATTCTTGTAGCCACTCAACTGACTTTGTTTATCATTTCTTGCTGTCAGCAGAATGATAGGAATGTGACTGATCGTAATATCTTCCTTTATATTTTTGCAAAGTTCATATCCATTCATTCTCGGCATCATCACGTCACTGACGATAATATCCGGAGCATGATTTCTGGTCAGTTGAAGGGCTTCCACACCATCGGAAGCAATCACTACCCGTTTGAAATATTCTCCCAGTGACTTTTTCAGAAAATCCGTCAAATCCGGATTGTCATCCACCACTAGAATACTGTAAGGACTCGTATCGAACGTATTTTCCTCCGGTAACTGTTCTTTGCTATCATCGTTCATCAATTCGTTCAGATATGCCTTCGGCTGACAGACGATCTCTTCCGATTGTTGTCTTAAGGGCAGTTCAAAGAAGAATGTCGCACCGGCATCCTGATTATCTTGTGCACCAATGGAACCTCCGTGTAGTTCTACCAGAATCTTGGAATAAGACAGTCCGATCCCTGTGCCGCTCTGCTCTCCTGTACCCTGATAGAAACGGGTGAAGAGTTTCTGTGTATTTACTTGTTTCAATCCGTTTCCCCGGTCAATGATGGAGATACGTACGCTATTTCTTTCGGAAAGCAACTCCGACATAATTGTTATTTCTGCATCCTGCGGACTGTGTTTCAAGGCATTGATAAGCAGATTACTTAGAATAATCTCACACTTATCTTTATCAAAACTTACAGTATCGATATGTGGATCAAGCTGATAACGGATATGGACGTTCTTTGCTTCCCCTTCGCTGATAAAATCTTGGGATACATGTTCAATCCATTGATTGAGAGCATACGGTTGTATCTGCAATTTGCTTTCTCCAACCTCCATCTTGCGTACATCGAGTACCATATTAATAAGGTTTTTCATTCGCTGCGCTTGACGGTAGATCGCTTTTATTGGCAAATACTGTGTATCTTCGGTAGAAAGGGATTTCAACATCCGGTTAAGTGGTGCGTATATTAACGTTAAAGGTGTACGCAACTCATGACTGATATTAATAAGGAAGCGTACCTTTTCTTCATAGACCTGTTGTTCATGTTCTTTCATTGCCCACTTTAACTTCTCTTCTTTACGTTTCCATGCTCTTCGGAAAGCTTCGATAATAGCGGCAGCAATAAAAACGGCGCAACAAAGAATAAACCACCATGTCCGATACCAGGGAGGAAGGATGGTCAATTCCAGTACTTCCTGACTGGGAATCCAATTGCCATCCTTGGCGGTACAGGACGCCATGATTTTATAACTTCCCGGAGGAAGTGAACGTATGGCCAGTTCGGGATTGTATGATTCGATTTGCTGGTCATTCAGCCCCTCTATTTGGTATCTGTACACTTTCTGTCGAAAAATATCTTTCTCTTTCGACATGATTCGAATAGTGATATTACTATTCCAGGGAGCAGAAATCCCTGCTGGATGATTCGTTAATTCGTTATTTACTGACTCTCCATTAATGATGACATCTGATAATTGGAGTTGGGGAAGTTCGGAAGTGGTTAATGGTATTTTGCTGTTAATATGCAGTAACCCTTTCACTCCACCCATGTAGATGTCTCCCCGCATACTTAATAGACGAGGTTTGGAAAGATATTCGTTTTGGATTACACCGTCTGATTCACCGAATAGAACGAATTTTTTCTCTTTGATGAGCCAGGCGAAAAGCATACTGTCGGCTCCTATCCATACTTTTCCTTGCTGGTCGCATGCAATCAATGTGATTTCACTAAATAGAGAGGTCGGGATCGGTGTCTGTATTTGGGTGGCAGGATTGTAGTGTACCAATCCGTAGTTGTTTCCAATCCAGAAATTTCCCTCTTCGTCTCGTGCAACAGAGTTGATCGTTGTATCTTTCCAACATCTGTACAGGGCTTTCAGTCGGTTGGTATGGTTGTCCAGTTCATATATGTGCTTCGTATCATTTAGATAAGTGATATTCTTATAATTGTCGATCGGTAAGAGAGCACCGATAATTTCCTGCTCTTCTTGTTCTATAACGGTACTGAAAGTGCGTGTATTCAAATCATATATATAGATATGTTCTCCAAGGAACAGAATATTGTGATGAGTGTTCCGAAGTAGATTTACAGCCTTGCCTCGATTGCACAAGAGTGCTGTCGTTTTAGCGTCAACAATGGTGAAAGGCTGTTTTTCTCCTGTTGCCGGGTTGAAAATAAATACTCCCTGTGAGAAAAGAGAAATTAATAATTTGCCGGGAGTAAACTGGCAGATAGAGGCTACTTTGTCTTCCCAGGTGGAAGGGTAATGGATAAATTTCTCTGTGAGTGGGTTAAAGCTGTTGATGCCTCCTCCGTCTGTACCGACCCAAATTTGGTCTTGGGATTCTTGGAAAAGACTTAGAACGGTATTGTTGCTTAGTCCGCGGTCGTTGCCGGGAGGTACATCTGTATACGTTTTCATGGAAACTTCCCGGATGCTGATTAGTCCGTTACGGATGCTACCTGCCCACATATTATTGTTGCAGTCGTTGTACAGACATAAAATAGAGTTAGCGGGGAGTGAGTAGTTGTCACTTCCGGGCATATGCTCCAACAGCGAAAAACGTCTTGTTTCCGGGTCGAGAATATTAATGCCTCCTCCGTCTGTTCCAATCCAGATTTCTCCTTCCCGTTCGGCGAGACTTAGTATGACATTGTTGCTTAAAGAGGAGTTGTGGGTAGTATATGTAGCCAGTAGTTTACCGTCGCGTGTCAGACAGTTCAGCCCTCCATTGTAGGGAGCTACCCAGATTCTTTCTTGTGAGTCTATGAGTACATTCATGATTTCTTTTCCGCAATCGAAAGGAGGACGTCGGCATTTTCCGGTATTCAGGTCGAGCAGGAGTAGTCCTTGCCACCGGCTGCAACAGAGTAATGTGTGTTTATCCCATAGATTTAGTAGAGTCACATTATAATTGGGTTCTAAGTCAAATGTTTGTAGGAGGCGTAAAGAGGTATCCTGATAATTATAGAAAAAGATTTTATTTTTCGAACCGAATAACACTCCGTTATCAGTCAGGCAGGCGGAATAGGCGATGATATTATTTCCTGTCTCATCAGTCGGTATAAAAAAGTCATCGCTTTGCCTCTGATAACGTGTCACTCCTTTGTCTGTCAGAATCCAGATATTGTTTTGTTCGTCTTCTATCATCTGGTAGATTAAATTGTGAGGAATGGAATGAGGGTTATTTGCCTGATGAATATATTTTTTAAGTTCGTGTCCGTCATATCTCCCTAATCCGGAACGGGTTCCTATCCATACAAATCCTTGTTTGTCCGTTAAAATACATCTCACGGTAGAGGGAAGACCATCTTTTAGGGAGATTTGCTTATAGTAATAATGACCGGCTTGAAGAGTGGAAACGCCGATAAACAGTGTGATAAATGCAATGCATAGTAGTAAAAAGGTTTTTGTTCTCATGAGATCAGGTCAGTTAAACTGAAACAAAGATAGTGTATTCGGATGAATATTAGTTAAATCCCCTCTCTTATTTTTTAGTTTTTATGCTTATCTTTGCTCGAAAATATACGACTATGATTACCGAAGAACTACAGAAACTTTATCAGTCATATACGGGCGTTCCCGCTGAAAACATAACAGAATTACCGTCTTCCGGTTCCAACCGCCGTTATTTTCGGCTGACGGGTATAGAAACATTGATTGGAGTCTACGGGGCTTCTATTGATGAGAATGAGGCATTTCTTTATATGGCAGGACACTTCCGCAAATGTGGACTGCCTGTTCCCGAAGTGCGCATTGCCTCGGAAGATAAAACCTATTATTTGCAGGAAGATTTGGGCGATACTCTGTTGTTCCATGCCATAGAGAAAGGACGTGCTACCAGTGTCTTTTCCGAAGAGGAAAAAGAGTTGCTTCGCAAAACGATTCGTCTGCTTCCTGCTATTCAATTTGCCGGGGCGGATGGATTTGATTTTTCCCGCTGTTATCCTCAACCGGAGTTCAACCAACGCTCTATTCTGTGGGATTTGAATTACTTCAAATATTGCTTCCTGAAAGCTACCGGCATGGAGTTTCAGGAAGACAAACTGGAAGATGATTTCCAAAAAATGAGCGATGTCTTGCTCCGCAGTTCTTCCGCTACTTTCATGTATCGTGATTTTCAAAGCCGTAATGTGATGATAAAAGACGGGGAACCGTGGTTTATCGACTTTCAGGGCGGACGCAAAGGCCCGTTCTATTATGACATAGCCTCTTTCCTGTGGCAGGCGAAAGCGAAATATCCCGATAGCCTCCGTAAAGAACTGCTGCAAGAATATATGGAAGCTCTTCGCAAATACCAACCGATTGACGAATCCTATTTTTATAGCCAGCTTCGCCACTTTGTCCTTTTCCGTACGCTGCAAGTGCTGGGGGCCTACGGTTTCCGTGGTTACTTTGAAAAAAAACCGCATTTTATCCAAAGCGTTCCTTATGCCATCGAAAACCTGCGTGAATTGTTAAAAGAAGAATATCCGGAATATCCGTATCTCTGTAACGTTTTGCGGGAGCTTACCGGACTGAAACAATTTACGGACGACCTGAAAAAGCGGCAGCTAACCGTCAAAGTAATGAGCTTTGCCTATAAGAAAGGAATTCCTGATGACTCTACCGGCAATGGAGGAGGTTATGTATTCGACTGCCGCGCCGTGAATAATCCTGGCAAGTATGAGCGTTACAAACCTTTCACCGGACTGGATGAACCTGTAATCACTTTTTTGGAAGAAGATGGTGAAATACTCCGTTTCCTCGATCATGTCTATGCTTTGGTAGATGCCTCCGTGAAACGTTATATGGAACGCGGATTCAGCAATTTGTCCGTCTGCTTCGGTTGCACCGGCGGACAGCATCGTTCTGTTTATTCTGCCCAGCACCTGGCAGAGCACCTGAATCAGAAGTTTGGTGTGAAAGTCGAACTGGTGCATCGGGAACAGAACATTGAACATACGTTTGAGGCAACAATCTAAGAAGAGTAAATATAAAGAAGAAAGTGACCGAAAGAATGAAAGCAATGATATTTGCAGCCGGTTTGGGTAGCCGGCTGAAGCCACTCACCGATACCATGCCGAAGGCTTTGGTTCCCATAGCCGGACGTCCGATGTTGGAACATGTGATCTTAAAACTGAAAGCTGCCGGATTCACAGAAATAGTGATTAACATCCACCATTTTGGCGAACAGATACTTGACTTCCTGAAAGCCAATGAGAATTTTGGACTCATCATACATATTTCCGACGAACGCGACCTGTTGCTCGACACCGGTGGGGGAGTTAAGAAAGCTCGTTCTTTCTTTGAAAACTCTGATGAACCTTTCCTGATACACAATGTAGATATTCTTTCGGACGTGAATTTGAAAGATTTATATGACTACCATCTACAAAGCGGTGCTGTTGCCACTTTGCTGGCCAGCCAACGTAAAACCTCCCGCTATCTTCTTTTTGATACAGGCAAGAGACTTTGCGGATGGATAAACAAGGACACGGGACAAGTGAAACCGGAAGGTTTTCAGTATGATCCTTCTCTTTATCGGGAATATGCATTCAGTGGTATCCATGTACTTTCGCCCGCCATTTTTCAATGGATGACCTCTCCCCGTTGGGAGGGTAAATTCTCTATTATGGATTTCTATCTTGCCACTTGCCGGCAAGTAAACTATGGTGGTTATTTGAAAGAAAAGTTACACCTGATTGATATAGGCAAACCGGAAACATTAGCGAAAGCAACAGACTTCTTATACCAAAATGCGAAATAAAGATACTGAAAGAGGCTAAAAAGCCTCTTTCTTGCTATGTAACAAAATATTTAAGTAACTTTGCTTGGATAAACAATCAATATTGTAATACTATACAAATTTTGCTGCATGGAACAGACTTTGGAAAATGGGATAGCTGACAACTTATTGCACAACATCTTTAATGACCTGTCTGTAGGCTTGGAGTTGTATGATAAGGACGGTCTCATGATAGATGTCAATTATTCGCGGTTGAGATCAATGGGGATAAAAGACAAGAAGGATATTCTGGGCTATAATCTATTTAATTACACTAGTTTCTCTGATGAAATCAAAGAACAGGTCAGAAAAGGAGAAACAGTGCGTTTCATGGCAAAATATAATTTTGATGACGTGCGTCATCTTTTTCCTACTAATCTGTCCGGTATAAAATTCTTCGAGATTACTGTTTCTTTCGTACATAATGAAAAGTCGGAAATTACGAATTATATGGTGATTAGTCAGGATGTCACCGAACGTGTTCTGTGGCAAAACAAATATGATAATCTTTACGAAGAAGCGGTGCGCTCAAAAAAAGAACTCCTTGAGAGCGAACAAAGAATGATCCAATTGATTCGTCAGAATGAGTTGGTATTGAACAATATTAATTCGGGATTGGCATATATTGCGAACGATTATATCGTACAATGGGAGAATATCTCGCTTTGTAGTAAAAGCCTTTCTTATGAGGCTTACAAAAAAGGGGAGCTTTGCTATCTGACGGCCCATAATCGCACCACTCCTTGTGAGAACTGTGTGATACAACGTGCCCGGAGATCCGGTCAGGTAGAGTCTATCTTGTTTAATCTGGATAACAAGCATGTCATAGAAGTTTTTGCTACTCCCATATTTAATGAACAGGGAGATGTTGACGGTGTCGTGATTCGCGTAGATGATGTTACCGAGCGACAGCACATGATAGGTGAACTTGAAACGGCAAGAAGTCGTGCTGAACAATCCGATAAGTTGAAATCCGCCTTTCTGGCAAATATGAGCCACGAAATCCGTACACCGTTAAATGCTATCGTTGGTTTTTCCGATTTATTGATGGTGACGGAAGATCAAGAAGAAAAAGAAGAATTTATTCAGATTATCAATGCCAACAATGAGTTGCTTTTGAAACTGATTAACGACATACTGGATCTTTCGAAAATAGAAGCCGGCTCGGTAGAACTGAAATACGAAGATTTTGATTTGGCTGTTTATTTCAACGAATTAGCTGCTTCGATGCATCGTCGTGTAGTAAATCCGCAGGTTCGGTTAGTTCCCGTGAATCCTTATGAAACCTGTACCGTTCGTTTGGATAAAAACCGGTTAGCGCAGATTCTCACTAACTTTGTAACTAATGCTATCAAATATACCTCCAAAGGAACTATTGAAATGGGGTATGAAAAGATAGACGGAGATATTCGTCTTTACGTTCGCGATACAGGTATTGGTATACCGGAAGATAAAAAAGACAAGGTATTCCATCGTTTTGAGAAACTGGATGAATTTGCACAGGGAACCGGACTGGGACTGTCTATTTGTAAAGCCATCGTTGAGGCTTGCAGGGGAGAGATAGGCTTTGAGTCGGAATTTGATAAAGGGTCTTTATTTTGGGCGGTTTTGCCATGCCAGTTCGATTCGGTTGACAGCGAGCCGACTTCTTCACGTCGGAATAATGAGAAGGATGCAGATAATGAAAACGTTCTTGACTCCGAAGAAACAAAGAAAGTACCTAAAAGAGTGCTGGTCGTTGAAGATATTCAAAGTAACTTCTTTTTGGTATCTTCTATCTTGAAAAACAAATGCCAGTTGTTACACGCACCGAATGGACTGGAGGCAGTTGAGATTGTCCGTACCCAACCGGTGGATTTGGTACTGATGGATATGAAGATGCCTGTTATGGACGGACGTACTGCAACCTCGGAGATCCGGAAGTTCAATGCTGAAATTCCAATTATCGCCCTGACTGCTCATGCCTTTGATGCTGACCGGGTAGCTGCGTTGAAAGCCGGTTGTGATGATTATCTGGTGAAGCCGATCAATGGCGCGAAGTTGATGCAGACTCTGAAAGAGTATGGTTGTTGAAAGGATGGGATTAGAAATGTGCTGATCTGAAAAAGGGTATATTCTATTCTTTCTGTTTTTAATATATCAGTCACTTGTTTGTGGTGAAGGAAAAAACGCTCTGCATTTTGGATGAAAGAATGTAGGATTGTTTGTTATCCTGGATAATTCCTGTCTAAAAATAAATAATTCCTCTGTATTGCTATCTATATGCTTACTGTTTGCCCGTATGTAGTTTGTTTTATCATTCTTTTTTGGTGCGTATATGATGATGAACTAGCCTATAAACAGGCTTTTCCGAGGGCTTTTATAACTTGGTCGGTGAGTATGGAAGGCTTTCTCGGTGAGGAAGGATGTGTTCCTCACCGAGGAATGGCTTATTGCTCACCGAGGAAAATCATTTATTTCTTTAAAGAAAACGCATATCATCTGAAAATATATGCTGTATTGTGGTGGTAATATGCATATATATGTGGTAATATGGATGCTTTTAATTCCGGATTACCATCTTCAATAGTTTTGTTTTCTTTCTTAATCTGAAAAATAGAACATTTCTCTTGTTTGTTTGGAGGAATTGAAAGGGAGACAGCTTACTATAAAAGGCTATAAATCCGTAAAGTTTGGGATTGTTTTTTATGTTTATGGATTTAAATAGTTACCTTTGCTAAAAATAGAATATCATGTCCAAATACGTCAATCCTTTTACTGATATAGGATTTAAAATTATTTTTGGTCAACCGGCCAGTAAGAATTTGCTCATCACTTTGTTGAACGAATTACTTGCAGGTGAACATCATATTACAGAACTTACTTTTCTGGATAAGGAAGATCATGCAGACAATGTGAGTGATAAAGGTATCATTTATGATCTTTATTGCCGTACAGCAAGTGGTGAGTATATTATCGTGGAGATGCAGAATCGTTGGCACAGTAATTTTTTAGATCGTACACTTTATTATGTTTGTCGTGCTGTGAGTCGGCAGATAGAATCTCCTTCTTCAAAAGAAGTCCCTGTCCCTGAAGATCCGATGACTGCAAGAGAACCACTTGTCTCTTATGGAAAGCAGTATAGACTACCTACTATATATGGAATTTTCCTGATGAATTTCAAAGAGGAAAATTTAGAGGCTAAATTCCGTACGGATACGGTTCTTTCCGACCGTGATACAGGGAAGATTGTTAATCCGCATCTCCGGCAGATTTATTTGCAATTTCCTTATTTTACAAAGGATTTGTCGGACTGCCATACATTATATGATAAATTAATTTATGCACTGAAGAATATGAGCAATTGGAATAGAATGCCGGATGCTTTGAAAGAACAAGTGTTTGAACATCTGGCGAGATTGGCAGCAGTTGCCGATCTTTCGGAAGAAAACCGTATCGCTTATGATAAGGCATTAGATCGGTATAGGGTCAACCAAATTGTAGAGGAGGATGAACGGCGTAAAAACGAAGAGATGCGGAGAAAAGCGGCTGAAGAAGGGTTAAAGGAAGGGATGAAGGCCGGGTTGGAAAAAGGAGTGAAAAAAGGAAGGCTAGAGGGAATAAAAGAGGGAATAAAAGAGGGAATAAAAGAGGGAATAAAAGAAGGGATGAAGGAAGGGTTGGAGAAAGGAGAGCAAAAGAAGCAAATTGAAATTGCTCGGAAGATGAGAGAGGACGGAATATCCATTGATATAATTATCAAATATACGGGTCTTCAATCTTCTGATATAGAAAATCTATAATATATCTTCATAGGAAAATTGTTGTAGTTATATTAGGATAAAATATAAAGTAGGCGGGAATATTCAGGAATGGATACTTCCGCTTTCTTTTTTTGATTCGTAAGATGTTCAACAATGTCTATGATGGTTAGATATATCGATGAAATGGATGATTTTAGACAAAATTGGAAAAATAGTAGCTAAAATAGAACATGCATATTCAGTAACCACGTCTATATTTGCGTATGGATTTCAGCAAAAAATCTGGAATAAGCTTTTTAATCTTTAAATTTAATAATTTATAAAAATGACTTCTATGAAGAACCTATCAAAAGTTTTTCTGCTATGTTTCATCACATTGTTTGCGTTTGCAGCGCAATCTATGGGACAAGGAAAAAACATTACCGGTCAGGTAGTGGATGCTCTAAATGAAAGTATGCCTGGTGTCAATGTACAAGTAAAAGGTACTACTAATGGGACAATTACCAACATTGATGGAAAATTCTCCATTTCCGTTCCAAACTCAAAATCAGTGTTGGTCTTTACTTTTATCGGTTATTCCAAACAAGAAATAGTGGTTGGAAATCAGACTAAAATTAACGTTCAATTAAAAGAGGATGCACAAAATTTGGATGAAGTAGTTGTTGTTGGTTATGGAACGGCTAAAAAGAGCGATTTAACAGGCGCTACAGCCAGTCTTCGTCCTGATGCGAATGATGCTTCAAAAGCTGTATCTATTGACGGGCTATTGCAAGGTAAGATTGCAGGTTTAAATGTAACAGCTTCAATGTCTACTCCGGGTGCTGCTTCTTCTGTCACTATTCGTGGTGCTAACTCATTACGTGGAGATAATCAGCCGTTATATGTGATTGATAATGTGCCGCAAGCATCTACTGGTGAGTTTGCCGAGTCTGCTGTGGGAGGTGGTGACTTCCAAATAGCTCAAGATCCGTTGAGTGCAATAAATCCTAATGATATTGAGGATATTACCGTCTTGAAAGATGCTTCTGCTACTGCGATTTATGGTTCTCGTGGTGCCAATGGCGTAATTCTTATTACAACTAAAAAGGGAAAGGCCGGAAAGGCAAAAGTAAATGTCACAGCGAACTTTACGATAGCTAATGCACGTAACTTGCACGATATGTTAAATTTGGAAGAGTATGCCGATTACACTAATTCTAAATTAGACCAACCGCGATATTATCTGCAACCTAATGGTGAAATGCGTTACGTATTTAGTGGTAATGAATCCGCTTATCAGGCAGATCCGAATAATCCGGAATTATATAAGGTTATTACCTATCGCAACTGGCAAAAAGAAGCATATACATCAGCTTTCTCACAGGTCTACTCGGCTTCTGTCAGTGGAGGAACTGCCGGTATGAAATATTATATCTCCGGTAACTTTAAGGATATTAATGGTATCGTAGAAAATACAGGAATAAAACAGGGTGACTTGCGTGCTAATTTAACTGCTGAATTATCTAAAAAAGTAACTTTAAATTTGATATTGAGCGGTTCATTAAAGCAGAATGATATGATGACGGGCGGTAATACAACCGGAGGCGTTGCCGGATCTTTGGCTCGTACGGTTCTTGATACAGCTCCTTATATTGTTCCTGATGATGATCCGGGTGCTTTGGAATCAAAAATGAATGTATTTAGTTGGGTAAATGATTATGATGATATTACTAATAATAAGACATTTAATGGAAGCTTGAATCTGAATTGGAACATTAATAAATATTTCTCGTATAGTCTGCGTGCAGGGGGGAATATAATTGTCAATGACCGTAAACGTTGGTATGGGATTCAGTTACCTCCGGGAGAAAATGTGAAGGGTTTACTGGCAATCAGTAATGTCAATAAGTCTAATTATACAGTGGAAAACCTGTTAAACTTTAATATGGACTTGACTAAGGATTTTCGTCTGTCGGCAACAGCGGGTATCACTTATGATGAATATCATTTTCTGACAGAGAATGTTTCAGGCAATACTTTTTCTATCTATGACTTACGTACTAAAGGATTGTCTAATGCAGGAAAAGTGGATGTAAAACAGCCTATACAAAAAGATTATCAATTACTTTCATATTTAGGACGTGTTAATTTATCTGCTTATGATAAGTACTTGTTGACGGCTTCATTGCGTGCTGACGGATCCAGTAAATTTAAAAAGGGTAATCGTTGGGCATATTTCCCGTCTTTCTCATTAGCATGGCGTATGGAACAGGAAGCTTATATGAAGAGCATTGATTGGCTAAGTCAGTTGAAGGTACGTGTTGGTTATGGTGAGACAGGTAATCAGGGTATTGATCCATATCAGTCTCTATCTATTTATGAAAATAAGGTGGACTATGCTGATGGAGATGGGAATAAACTGACGTCTATGCAAATCAAAAGTCTGCAAAATGAGGGTTTGAAGTGGGAACGTACTTCTTCGTGGAATGTTGGTCTTGACTTTGGTTTCTTTAATGGTCGCCTGAATGGTGCATTTGATTATTACCGTAAAAACACAAAAGATTTGTTGGTTGAGCGTGCTCTGCCATATTCCAGTGGATTTGCAACAGTGATGATAAATGAAGGCTCGTTGTTGAATAAAGGTTTTGAGTTTAGTTTAAATGCTGATATTATTCGCAGTAACGGGTGGAAGTGGAATGTAGGCGGAAATATTGGTTTCAACAAGACTACGATTGAGAATTTAGGTTTGGAAGTTTCTGATATAGGTTCCTTGAAAGGAGTACGTGGTTATTTAGGTAAGACGATTGGCGATCATTTTGGACCTGCAAATGTTTTTATTGAGGGTGAGGCTCCGGGACTATTTTTCGGTTATAAGACACAGGGAATTATTCAGGAAGAAGATGTTGTTGATGGCAAAGTAGGATATATCTCATCAGATGGTTCTACCAAATATTACACTTCATCTGTTGGAAATGATATGGCAGCTGGTAATATTAAATGTGTGGATGTGAATGAAGATGGTATAGTAGATCCTAATGACATGGTTGTGATAGGTGATCCGAATCCTGATTTCACCTATGGTTTCCAGACACGTTTGGAATGGAAGAATATATCTCTTTCTGCTTCTTTTACAGGTGTTTATGGTAATGATATTCTGAATACAAATATCCGTTACGAACAGACTCCTTCCAGGCAGGCCGGAAACTTGAGAAAAGATGCTTATTATAATGCCTGGACTCCGGAGAATCGTTCTAATTTATATCCGTCGTCTACTTCAAATGTAAAAGGTGTTGTTTATGATCGTTATGTAGAAGATGGAAGTTATTTGCGTTGTTCAGATATTACGCTGAATTATATTTTGCCTAAAGCGTGGATGACTAAGATTGGGTTCCAGAATACCAGTATTTTTGCTTCAGTAAAGAATGCATTTGTTATAACCAATTATAGTGGATATGATCCGGAGGTAAATAGCTTTGCATTTGATGGCCTGCGTCGGGGTATTGATATGAATGCTTTTCCAAATATGCGTTCTTTTGTGTTTGGCTTGAATGTAACCTTTTAATTTACAATAAATGATTATGAAAATGAAGAAATTTACCTATATATTTTTATTAGCAAGCTGCTTATTATTGGCTTCTTGTGAATCGTGGTTAGATGAAGACCCGCAATATACTTTGAATACACAAATTCAGTTTTCTACTTCTGAAAAGGCACGTGCAGCATTATATGGATGCTATGGTTATTTTGCATTGACTAGTGGAGGATATGGTCAGCATTGGCAAGAAATTCCGGTACGATATAGTGGTTTCGGATGGGCACAGACTAATGGGGGTACAAATGATATGTGTGGATGGCTGCAATGTGACTATACAGATGATCTGTTGACAAATGCATGGTATGTAATGTATAAAGTAATTAATGAAACGAATGCATTTATAGCCAACGTAGAAAGTACTTCTTTGGAGGATAAAGACGAAATGGCTGCAGAGGCTCATTTCTTGCGTGCCTTGTCTTATTATAACCTTGCAATATGTTGGGGAGATGTACCCTTGAAGACAACTCCTTCTTCTCATGACGGCGTAGCTGTACCTCGTTCCTCGCGTTTAGAGGTGTTGGATGTTGTACGAAGTGACTTGGAATTTGCTTCAAAATATTTGCCGGAAACGAATTCTGATGGATTTCCAACGAAATGGACTGCAGAAGCATATTTAGGTAAGTTGTATCATACTTTAGGTTGTTTGGGTGATGCTACAGCTTGGGAAAAAGCAAAGACCTATTTTGAAGGAGTGAAAGGTAAATATGATTTGGAATCGAAATTTTCTAATTTATTTGTTGATAAGATTAAAGGTTCTAAAGAATCTATATTTCAACTGGGATTTCAGGTGAATGGTGAGTTGTCTTCTTTTAATAGGGGATCTTGGGTTTTTAATCCTGCTGCATCATCTTATGGTAAAAGTTTCCATAGAGTGAAGTGTACGAAAGCTTTTTATGATTTCTTTGCGGGAACCTATTGGGGAGATCCTCGTATTGAGACTACATTTATGGCAAAATGGAGAAAATGTACAAACAATATCGGACCTGTAGCTCAAGTAGAGCCTGTGCCGTCTGCCCGTGACTCTACCTATGAATATCCTTATTTCACTTATGATAGCGGTATAAAACCTGCCGGTTGGAAAAATAACAAGTTGTTAGTTGGTAGAATTCCTTATGAGTTATTGACTAATAAAGAGAATCCGAGCGCGGATGAAATTTTGGCTATCACGAATGATGAAACCAAATTTGATGAGAAATATCGTAAAGGATTGAAAGATTTTTTGAATGTATGTACTGCGGCGGGTAGGACAGGAGAAAGAGCGGCATGGCCTCATTTTGCAAAAGCTTTTGATATGAATATGGCAGGTATTGCCAGTCATAAAAATCTAATTTTATATCGTTATGCAGATTTATTATTGATGTTG
Source organism: Bacteroides sp. D22 (assembly GCF_000163675.1). NCBI lineage: Bacteria > Pseudomonadati > Bacteroidota > Bacteroidia > Bacteroidales > Bacteroidaceae > Bacteroides > Bacteroides sp. D22. Next base: position 123,828 of record NZ_GG774813.1, read on the forward strand.
GCTGATGTCTATAATGAATTGGATAGAAAAGACGATGCAATTAATACAGTAGATCTCGTGTTGGCGCGTGCACGTAAGTCGGGAGCTAAGGTTTCGACACAACCAGCCAAATGGGAGTCAACATTAACAAAAGATCAAGTACGTGAAAAGATATTCTTTGAAAGACTTTTTGAAGGTGCCGGTGAAACTGAAATGTATCAAATGATGCGCTTGCGTGGAACTGAATATTTGAAAAAAGCACTTACTGTGAATAATAATCACTCAATAACTAAAAAGTGGCAGGAGAATAATCCCAATGCAACGGGAGTCTGGGGTGAACGTATTTACAATAATGGAAATTTGAATGATGAGACTTTCTTGAAAAAGAATTTGTTGTTCCCTATTCCGCGTGATGAAATGAATACTAATATAGCTATTACAAAAAATAACTTCGGCTATTAAAAATAGTAGTTATAACAAGTTGTTTTTTCCCGAATGCAGAGGAGGAGTGTTTCTGCTTTTCATTCGGGTTTTCTTTATATAAATAGAAATCATTGTATATATTTTCTTGGATTTGCTGGATTGGAAATGAGTTGTAAATAGTGTTTTTGCCATTTTTCCTTCTGAAACAGACAAAAATGGAGAATATTGGAAATTAATTGGTTATTTGTGAACATGGATTTTGTTGACAGGTCTCTACCTTTGTCACTACAATCTAATATAAAGTTGTTTTATGGAAAAACTGCAATCAAACTTATTCTTTCCTTTAGCAGGAATAGCTGCCGTAGCTTCCCTTGCTTCCTGCTCAAACAAGCAAAGGCCTGCGGAGCAACTCCCTTTGAATATCGTCTACATTATGACAGACGACCACACAGCTCAAATGATGAGCTGTTACGACACACGCTACATGGAAACCCCCAACCTCGACCGCATTGCTGCTGACGGTGTACGTTTTACTCAAAGCTTTGTTGCCAATTCTTTAAGCGGCCCCAGCCGTGCCTGCATGATAACGGGCAAACATAGTTGTGCCAATAAATTCTATGATAATACCACTTGCGTATTCGACAGTTCGCAACAAACTTTTCCGAAACTGTTGCAGAAAATCGGTTATCAGACAGCATTGGTGGGTAAATGGCATCTTGAAAGCTTGCCTTCCGGCTTTGATTACTGGCAGATTGTTCCCGGACAAGGAGACTACTACAACCCGGATTTCATCACACAAAACAATGACACTATTCAAAAACATGGATACATCACGAATCTTATTACCGATGACGCCATTGACTGGATAGAAAACAAACGCAATCCGGAAAAACCTTTCTGCCTTTTGATTCACCACAAGGCAATTCACCGTAATTGGTTGGCGGATACTTGCAATCTGGCTTTGTACGAAGATAAAACCTTTCCGCTACCGGATAATTTCTTTGACGATTATGAAGGACGTCCCGCCGCTGCCGCGCAAGAGATGAGCATTGTGAAGGACATGGACATGATTTATGACCTCAAAATGCTTCGTCCTGATAAAAACACCCGTCTGAAATCCTTATATGAGAAGTATATCGGACGTATGGACGAAGGTCAACGTGCTGCATGGGACAAATTCTACACGCCGATTATAGATGATTTCTACAGGCAGAACCTGCAAGGCAAGGAACTTGCCAATTGGAAATTCCAGCGTTACATGCGTGACTATATGAAGACCGTAAAATCACTGGACGACAATGTTGGTCGTGTACTCGACTATCTGAAAGAGAAAGGCTTGCTGGATAACACACTTGTCGTCTATACTTCCGACCAAGGATTCTACATGGGCGAACACGGTTGGTTTGATAAACGCTTCATGTACGAAGAATCCATGCGTACACCGCTTATCATGCGTCTGCCGAAAGGATTCGACCGCAGGGGTGATATCACAGAAATGGTACAGAATATAGACTATGCACCCACCTTCCTCGAATTGGCAGGAGCAGAGATTCCTTCTGATATCCAAGGTGTATCCCTCGTTCCTTTACTGAAAGACGAACATCCGAAAGACTGGCGGAAAGCTCTCTACTATCATTTCTACGAATATCCTGCCGAACACATGGTAAAACGCCATTACGGGGTACGTACAGACCGCTATAAATTGATTCATTTCTATAATGATATCAACTGGTGGGAACTCTACGACTTGCAGGCAGACCCGTCGGAAATGCACAACCTCTACGGACAACCAGAATACGAACCGGTAGTGAAAGAACTGAAAGAAGAAATGCTGAAACTTCAGGAGCAATACAATGACCCTGTCCGCTTCTCACCGGAAAGAGACAAGGAATAACAGCAACGTATATACACCATGAAAAGATACATCTTAATCATTCTCATACTGCTTTCTCCACTGACAGTGTTCTTGCAGGCTGATAACTTAACATCCCCTTTAATTTCAATAGTACCACGCCCGACACAGATTGTGCCGGGTAGTGGTAACTTCACCTTTTCTGCAAAAACGGCATTTGCGGTAGAAAATCAGGGGCAAGCTGCGATTGCCCGCAATTTTATCGACTTGTTTACCCGTGCTGCCGGAATAACTCCGGCTTTGAATGTCGGCAGCAAAGAAGGACAAGTCCGTTTCGTGACGGATTCTTCTTTTAAACCCGAAGCATATCTGTTGGAGATTACACCGCAACAGATACTCATTAAAGCTTCGGATACAAAGGGTTTCTTCTATGCCCTGCAATCTATCCGCCAACTCCTGCCTGCTGCCATAGAATCAGAGCAACCGGTACAGAATATCGCTTGGAACGTTCCCGCAATGATAGTTCGGGATGAGCCCCGTTTTGGTTTCAGAGGATTACTTTTGGACCCGGTACGTTGCTTTATTCCCAAAGAGAACGTACTGCGAATCATCGACTGTATGGCGATGTTGAAAATAAACAAACTTCATTTTCATCTGACGGACGATAACGGCTGGCGGATTGAAATAAAGAAATATCCTCGTTTGACGGAAGTAGGAGCGTGGAGAGTAGACCGTACAGATGTACCTTTTCACTCACGCCGTAACCCGAAGCGTGGAGAGCTTACTCCGATAGGTGGTTTCTATACACAGGAGGAGATTCGGGAAATTGTAGCTTATGCTGCCGACAGACAAATAGAAGTCATTCCGGAAATAGATGTACCGGCACACAGTAACGCTGCTTTGGCTGCTTATCCCCAGTTTGCTTGTCCGGTTGTGAAAGACTTTATCGGTGTACTTCCCGGCTTGGGAGGACGAAATTCCGAGATTATCTACTGTGCGGGAAATGATAGCGTATTTACATTCTTGCAGGATGTCTTTGACGAAATTCTGGCACTTTTCCCTTCCCGCTATATTCATGTCGGAGGAGATGAAGCGCGAAAGACGAACTGGGAAAAATGTCCGCTTTGTCAGAAACGGATGAGAAAGCAGCATTTAGCCAATGAGGAAGACTTGCAAGGTTATTTCATGAAGCGTATCAGTGATTATCTGCGTAAGAAAGGACGCGAGGTGATTGGCTGGGATGAATTGACAAACAGCTCTTTTCTTCCCGAAGAGTCCATTATTCTCGGTTGGCAGGGAATGGGAACGGCTGCCCTGAAAGCTGCTGAAAAAGGACATCGTTTCATCATGACTCCGGCGCGTATCATGTACCTGATTCGCTATCAGGGACCGCAATGGTTTGAACCGGTAACGTATTTTGGTAACAATACCCTAAAAGATGTTTTTGATTACGAACCTGTACAAAAAGACTGGAAACCGGAATACGAATCATTGCTAATGGGGATACAGGCCTGTATGTGGACGGAATTCTGTAATAAACCGGAAGATGTGGATTATCTTTTGTTCCCTCGTCTGGCTGCCTTGGCAGAAGTGGCTTGGACAGCTGCAGGAACGAAGGACTGGACTGGATTTTTGAAACGAATGGATGTATACAATTCGCATATTGCAGAAAAAGGAATTGTTTATGCCCGCTCAATGTATAACATACAACAGACGGTGACACCAGTGGACGGACATCTGGAAGTGAGTTTGGAATGTATCCGTCCGGATGTGGAAATTTATTATACACTGAATGGGAGTAATCCGGCAATGTCTTCTCATCGTTACGACGGACCTATCTGTGTGACGAAAACGCAAATGGTGAAAGCCGCTACCTTTATGAACGGCAAGCAAATGGGAGAAACCTTAGAGTTGCCACTCACATGGAACAAAGCTACGGCAAAACCTTTGCTTGACAATAAGAAGAACGAAATGTTATTAGTCAATGGATTGCGGGGAAGCCTGAAATATACTGATTTTGAATGGTGTAACTGGATCCGGAATGATTCTATCTCTTTCACAATAGATTTGCAGAGTCAGGAAAAACTGAATAAATTAACCATTGGTTGCATTACGAATTATGGAATGGGAGCGCACAAACCGAAAATGATTCGCGTAGAAGTTTCTGATGATAATCGTACCTACCATGCCATAGGAGAATTGAATTTTTCTCCGGAAGAAATCTATCAGGAAGGAACTTTCAGAAATGACTATTCGATAGACATGGGCGGAGTATCTGCTCGTTATGTCCGGGTGACGGCAGAAGGTGCAGGGGTATGTCCCGACGAGCATGTCCGCCCCGGTCAGGAAGCGAGAGTCTATTTTGATGAAGTGATTATAGAATAGTAATCAAGTAGTTAAAAATAGCAATTAGGTGCTTTGTAAAACAATCTTGTATAAACTAATTATGATGACATGCTTATGAACATTAGCTTTAAGAAACGAACTTCTTTAATCTTATCAGCAGTACTGGCTGCCACTACTTTCACGTTAGCGCAGCAACAACCGTTACCCGAATGGCAGAGCCAGTATGCGGTGGGACTGAACAAACTCGCTCCTCACACATACGTATGGCCTTATGCCAACGCTTCCGACATTGAAAAGCCGGGAGGGTATGAACAGTCTCCTTTTTATATGAGTCTGAACGGAAAGTGGAAATTTCATTGGGTGAAGAATCCCGATAATCGTCCGAAGGACTTTTACCAATCTTCTTATTACACAGGAGGATGGGCGGACATCAATGTGCCCGGCAACTGGGAATGTCAGGGTTATGGCACAGCTATCTATGTCAACGAAACGTATGAATTTGACGATAAAATGTTCAACTTCAAGAAGAATCCGCCACTGGTACCGCATGCGGAAAATGAAGTCGGCTCATACCGCCGTACCTTCAAAGTGCCTGCCGACTGGAAAGGACGCCGGGTAGTACTTTGTTGTGAAGGGGTCATCTCTTTCTATTATGTATGGGTGAATGGAAAATTGCTTGGATACAATCAGGGATCAAAGACAGCTGCCGAATGGGATATTACTGATGTCCTCAATGAAGGCGAAAATGTGGTTGCTTTGGAAGTGTACCGATGGAGTGCGGGTGCTTATCTGGAATGTCAGGATATGTGGCGTTTGAGTGGTATCGAACGTGATGTGTATCTTTACAGCACCCCTAAACAGTACATTGCCGACTACAAACTGAATGCATCTTTGGACAAAGAGAAATACAAAGATGGAATTTTCGGACTTGAAGTGACCGTAGAGGGACCTTCTATTACACCTGGAGCCACTTCTATTGCTTACACCCTGAAAGACGCCGAAGGCAAAGCTGTCCTGCAGGATGCCATCCGGATAAAATCCCGTGGATTGAGCAATCTTATCACGTTTGATGAAAAGAATCTACCTGATGTAAAGGCTTGGAGTGCAGAGCATCCTCATCTTTACACATTGATACTCGAACTGAAAGATGAACAAGGCAAGGTCACCGAACTGACGGGTTGCGAAGTCGGCTTCCGTACATCGGAAATCAAAGACGGACGTTTCTGCATCAACGGTGTTCCGGTATTGGTGAAAGGAACCAACCGCCACGAACACTCCCAGCTGGGACGTACCGTGAGCAAGGAACTGATGGAACTGGACATCAAACTGATGAAACAGCACAATATCAACATGGTGCGTAACTCGCATTATCCGACTCACCCTTACTGGTATCAGCTTTGCGACCGCTACGGATTATACATGATTGATGAGGCAAATATCGAATCCCACGGCATGGGATATGGGGCTGCTTCTCTTGCCAAAGACACTACCTGGCTGACCGCGCACATGGACCGCACCCACCGGATGTACGAACGTTCCAAGAATCATCCCGCTATCGTTATCTGGTCGTTGGGAAATGAAGCCGGCAACGGAATCAACTTCGAGCGTACCTACGACTGGCTGAAATCGGTAGAAAACACTCGTCCTGTGCAATACGAACGTGCCGAATTGAACTATAATACGGATATTTACTGCCGTATGTACCGCAGTGTGGACGACATCAAAGCATATCTTGTGAAGAAAGACATCTACCGTCCTTTTATTCTTTGTGAATACCTGCACGCGATGGGCAACAGTTGCGGCGGACTGAAAGAATACTGGGATGTATTTGAAAACAATCCGATGGCACAAGGTGGCTGCGTTTGGGACTGGGTGGACCAGTCATTCCGCGAAATAGATAAAAACGGTAAATGGTATTGGACGTATGGCGGTGATTACGGGCCGGAAGGAATTCCAAGTTTCGGTAACTTCTGCTGTAACGGTTTGGTAGGCGCCAATCGTGAACCGCATCCGCATTTGCTTGAGGTAAAGAAAGTATATCAGAATATAAAAGCGACTTTGGCAGATCAAAAGAATCTGACTATTCGTGTCAAGAACTGGTATGACTTCTCTAATCTGAATGAGTATGTACTGAACTGGAATGTGACGGCAGACAATGGCAAGATCTTGGCAGAAGGTACGAAAACGATTGATTGTGCACCGCACGCTACCGTAGATGTAGCTTTAGGCGCTGTCAAACTTCCGAATACAATTCGTGAGGCTTATCTGAATATCAGCTGGATGCGTCGTGAAGCATCTTCAATGATCGATAAGGACTGGGAAGTGGCATACGATCAGTTCGTGTTTGCCGGTAATAAGAATTACACAGGCTACCGTCCGCAAAAAGCAGGTGAAACGACTTTCACTGTTGACAAGCAAACAGGGGCGCTGACTTCATTGAACCTGAATGGCAAAGAATTATTAGCTGCTCCGCTGACATTGAGCCTTTTCCGCCCGGCAACGGATAATGACAACCGGGATAAGAACGGTGCACGCCTGTGGCGTAATGCAGGATTGGATAATCTGACCCAAAAGGTCGTTTCACTGAAAGAGGGCAAGACTTCGACCACTGCCCGGGTGGAAATTCTAAATGCGAAAGCGCAAAAGATAGGAACTGCCGACTTTGTTTATTCATTGGATAAAAACGGTGCGCTGAAAGTTCTTACTACTTTCCAGCCCGACACGACCATCGTGAAATCAATGGCACGCCTGGGACTGACATTCCGTGTATCGAACACCTACGATCAGGTTTCTTACCTCGGACGTGGAGAGAATGAAACATACATTGACCGCAATCAGTCCGGCAAAATCGGTGTATATCAGACCACACCGGAACGGATGTTTCATTATTATGTTGCTCCGCAATCTACGGGCAACCGCACCGATGTACGTTGGGCGAAGTTGGCAAATACTTCCGGCGAAGGCCTCTTTGTAGAATCAAATCGTGCTTTCCAGTTTAGTATGATTCCTTTCTCGGATGTATTATTAGAGAAGGCCCGCCATATCAATGAACTGGAACGTGATGGATTGCTGACAGTGCATCTGGATGCCGAACAGGCAGGCGTGGGAACGGCTACTTGTGGTCCCGGAGTGTTACCGCAATACTTGGTTACATTAAAGAAACAGAGTTTTGAATTTACCCTTTATCCGGTGAAATAGATACTAAATTAATAGGTCATTTAGATTATATATAAAGGTGGGGGTTACACTGATTGAATGGAATATCGTAAGAAAGTATTCCAAGAGAATCGTGAAATCCGTACCTTTATTTTATTTTTGTAAAACTGCAATAATTTATAGGCTATGAATAAACTACTACTCTCTCTCTTATTGTCTTCTACCCTCATCGGTGGAGTGCAGGCACAGAAAAAAGAAAACTACTACGTGAAGCATGTTGAATTTCCTCAAGATGCAACGCTCGAACAGAAAGTCGATATGGCAGCGCGGTTGGTACCCACTCCGCAACAATATGCCTGGCAACAAATGGAACTGACCGCTTTCCTTCATTTTGGCATCAACACTTTTACCGGACGTGAATGGGGAGACGGAAAAGAAGACCCTGCACTCTTTAATCCTTCAGAACTCGATGCTGGACAATGGGTGAAGAGTTTGAAAAATGCAGGTTTCAAAATGGTTATTCTGACCGCAAAGCATCACGACGGTTTCTGCCTGTGGCCTACAGCTACAACGAAACATTCTGTAGCCTCTTCTCCTTGGAAGAACGGACAGGGGGATGTCGTAAAAGAACTTCGGAAAGCCTGCGATAAATATGATATGAAGTTCGGCGTCTATCTTTCTCCGTGGGATCGGAATGCGGAATGTTATGGAGACTCTCCCCGTTACAATGAATTTTTTGTCCGTCAATTGACAGAATTGCTCACCAATTATGGTGAAGTGCACGAGGTATGGTTCGACGGAGCGAATGGGGAAGGCCCGAACGGAAAAAAACAAGTGTATGACTGGGACGCTTTCTATAAAACCATCCAACGCCTTCAACCGAAAGCAGTAATGGCGATTATGGGAGACGATGTCCGTTGGGTAGGAAATGAAAGAGGGCTGGGACGCGAAACGGAATGGACTGCAACTGTGCTTACTCCCGGTATATACACCCGTTCGCAAGAGAATAACAAACGCTTGGGTGTTTTCGGTAAAGCAGAGGATTTGGGAAGTCGTAAGATATTGGAGAAAGCTACGGAATTATTCTGGTATCCTTCTGAAGTGGATGTATCTATCCGTCCGGGATGGTTCTATCATGCGGAGGAAGATGGTAAAGTGAAGTCTTTGAAACATTTATCGGATATTTATTTCCAGTCGGTAGGATATAACTCCGTGCTTTTATTGAATATACCGCCCGACCGCAAAGGCTTGATTAATGAAGCGGACGTGAATCGTCTGGAGGAATTTGCAGCTTACCGTGAACAGATATTTGCCGATAACCGGGTGAAGAAAGGGAGAAACTACTGGAATGCCATTTCGGGCAGTGAAGCCGTTTATTCTTTGGAACCGGGTTCGGAAATTAACTTAGTGATGCTTCAGGAAGATATCACAAAAGGACAGAGAGTGGAGTCTTTCGTTGTAGAGGCTTTGACTGATAACGGTTGGAAAGAAGTAGGCAAGGGTACGACAATCGGATATAAACGTATGCTGCGTTTCCCGGTCGTGAAAGCCAGTCAGTTACGGGTGAAGATTGACGAATGTCGTCTGACTGCTCATATTAACCAAGTGGCCGCTTATTATGCAGCTCCTTTGCAGGAAGTGGTTCAGGGTGAAGATTGGAATAATCTGCCTCGTGCCGGCTGGAAACAAGTCGCTGATTCTCCATTGACGATTGACTTGGGCAAATCGGTGACATTAGCCAGCTTTACTTATGCCCCTTCGAAAGCGGAAGCGAAACCGACGATGGCTTTCCGTTATAAATTCTTTGTGAGCATGGACGGAAAGCACTGGAAAGAAGTTCCTGCCAATGGTGAGTTCAGTAATATCATGCACAACCCGCTGCCGCAAACGGTCACTTTCGGCCAGAAAGTACAGGCGTGTTATATTAAGTTGGAGGCTACTACACCTACCGCAACAACCGCGAAAGTAGGAATGGATGAAATAGGAGTGATAACAACTCCCTGATGGGATTGTTATCGCTGAAAGATATGCTTAGAGAATAGCAGTGAAGACTGGCAGTCCCGATTTCTTGTGAATCGGACGCCAGTCTTTTTTTCTAAACCAAATGAATCTTTTGCTGTTATTAATAAAAAAGGATAGAAGTTATGCTTGTACTAGATTTAGGAAAATGGATGAACAAAATCCTGATAGATTGGGGAATAGACCCGACAGTTGCCGACCGTTTTGATGAGACTATTATTGCTGTGCTGATGATAGCAATTGCTATCGGTCTGAATTATCTCTGCCAGGCGATTCTTATAGGAGGAATGAAGCGGTACACCCGTCGGAAACCGCACCTTTGGAATACGTTGCTGATGAAGCGCAAAGTGTTTCACAACCTGATTCATACGGTTCCGGCTTTTCTGGTTTATTCTTTACTGCCAATGGCTTTTATTCGTGGCAAGGACTTATTGCTTATTTCCCAGAAAGCTTGTGCCGTTTACATAATCTTTTCTTTGCTGTTGGCCATTAATGGGATTCTATTGATGATAATGGATATCTACGACGGGAAGGAGTCAATGAAGAACCGTCCGATGAAAGGATTCATTCAGGTGTTGCAGGTGCTTCTGTTCTTTGTCGGTGGAATCATTATCATTGCCATTATTGTGAATAAGTCCCCAGCCAGTTTGTTTGCGGGATTAGGGGCTTCGGCCGCCATACTGATGCTGGTATTCAAGGATTCCATACTAGGATTTGTGGCGGGGATCCAGCTTTCCGCCAATGATATGGTTCGTCCGGGCGACTGGATAACGCTTCCTTCCGGTGCTGCCAATGGCACAGTGCAGGAGATTACTCTGAATACAGTCAAGATTCAGAATTTCGATAATACGATTTCTACCGTTCCCCCTTATACCTTGGTCAGCAGCCCTTTCCAGAACTGGCGGGGAATGGTGCAATCAGGAGGACGAAGGGTAATGAAGAATATAACCCTGGATTTGACTACGCTCCAATTCTGTACGCCCGAAATGCTCGACCGTTATCGGAAGGAAATCCCTTTGATGGCGGATTATCAGCCTGAAGAAGGTGTAGTACCTACCAATTCCCAGGTTTATCGTGTATATATCGAGCGTTATTTGTGCAGCTTGCCTGTGGTGAATCAAGATTTGGACTTGATTATCAGCCAGAAAGAAGCCACGATGTATGGAGTACCTATTCAAGTTTACTTCTTCTCCCGAAACAAAGTTTGGAAAGAATACGAACGTATCCAGTCGGACATCTTCGACCATTTGCTGGCAATGGTTCCCAAGTTTGACTTGAAGGTTTATCAGTATTCGGATTAATATAACAAAATTCGTTTTATAATGTCCGGAATCGTTTGTATTTATGCCTGTTTTCACGTATCTTCGTCTAGTGATTCATAAAAAGCCGATAAAAAGATGAAATATCCTATTGGAATACAGAGCTTTGACCGCCTTCGTGAAGACGGTTTTGTTTATGTAGACAAGACTGCCTTAGTTTACAACCTTGTGCAAACGGGTTCAATCTATTTCTTGAGTCGTCCCCGTCGTTTTGGGAAGAGTCTGTTGGTGAGTACACTTGCCTGTTATTTTCAGGGGCGGAAAGAACTTTTCGACGGACTGGCAATTGCTGACCTTGAAAAAGACTGGTTGCAATATCCTATTTTCCGCATTGACTTTAACGGTGGGCCATACACCCAACCGGGAGTGCTCGAAGCAACTATCGAAGGGTATTTAGGCAATTGGGAAGACATCTATGGCAAAAATCTGAACTATACTACCACAGGTGACCGCTTCAAGGAACTGCTCCGCCGTGCTTATGAACGGACAGGGCAGCGTGCGGTAGTACTGATTGATGAATATGACAAACCAATTCTCGATGTGTTGGATACCGGAACTTACACCTGCAACCATGTAGGAGAGAAACTTTTGCTTGAAGACCATCACAGGGAAATTCTGAAATCTTTTTATTCCACCTTCAAAGGAGCTGACGAATACTTGAAATTCGTACTGTTGACGGGAGTTACGAAATTTTCGCAAGTAAGTGTGTTCAGTGGCTTCAACCAACCAAAAGACATTAGTATGGATGAACGCTACGAATCACTATGCGGAATCACTCAGGAAGAATTGGAGAAATACTTCGCAGAACCCATCTCGCGATTGGCAACTAAATACGAATGTACGGTGGAGGAAATGAAGGACTGGTTGAAACGGCAGTACGATGGCTATCATTTTAGTACGAACATGGCCGCCATCTATAATCCGTTTAGCATACTTAATGCCTTTGATATGAATGAAATCCGTGACTACTGGTTCGCCACCGGTACCCCGACTTATTTGATACGTCTGCTACAACACAGTCGCGAACAGATGAATGAACTAACAGGAAAATTCTACGACCCAACTATGTTTATAGACTACAAAGCGGATGTGGAACAGCCCCTACCAATGATTTTTCAAAGCGGATACCTCACAATCAAGGAATATAATAAAAAAATGGGAACCTATCTGCTCGATTTCCCAAACAACGAAGTACGGAAGGGATTCTTGTCTGTATTAGCAGCCAATTATATGAAGCCGAAGAGTAAAGAAGTGACGAGTTGGATAACAGATGCCGTGATGGACCTTGAACGCGGTGATACAGATGCGTTCCGCCGTTCCCTCACCTCTTTTTTGGCAAGTATTCCCTATGACTCCCACGGCTCGTTGAAAGATATAGATATAACAGAAAAGCATTTTCAATACACTTTTTATCTATTGCTTCGACTGATAGGCGTATATTGCACCGCCATCCATTGCGAGGACCGCCAAAGCTACGGACGGGTGGATTGTACGCTGGAGATGGAGGATTACGTCTATATCTTTGAATTCAAAATGGATGGAACAGCACAGGAAGCTCTGGAACAAATAGAGAAGACTGGCTACGCCAAGCCTTATCTGGCAGACAAACGAAAAGTGATTTGCATCGGAGTGAACTTCTCATCTGTCACACGGACAGTAGAAGACTGGGAAGAAGTTTCTATCGTATGAGAAATATCATAATTATTTTCCAAGATATATTTGTTGTTCATTCATTATTATAGAAAGAACTAACGAGACGGTACTTTATTAATATAAAATCAGCTCGAAGTCTGCATAAATAGGTAAATGGTCGCTGACACCGCCTTGATACTTCATCCCCTTATAAGTGCGGAAAGGTTCTTTATCACCATATTTTTCGTCATCTTTCAGTAAAAAGGGGAGAAGGCATACATTTGCTTTTTCTTCGCTGGTGAAAAAGTGATTTGATTGATTTAATAGAGTGCCTGATACAATCAAGTGATCGAGTAATCCCCATTCACCACGATATTTGTAAGAACCGAAGTCTTTTGATTTAGCTTTCCGGGCGAGTAGGTGATATAGTTTTAATGAGGAGGGGGCAACTGTTGAGAAATTGGTGGAGCCGGTTGTTGAGGCTAGGTTATTGGTAGTAACAGGAGGTGCTTCGGCTTCCAGTATTTTCTGAATAGATTGATTCGTCGGGTAATCGTTGAAATCCCCCATAATAATGACTTGCGGAAGAGAACGAATGCTCATAATGCTATCAACTTCCATACGCAGAATGTGAGCTGCATATAAGCGATAGGATTCCGATTCTTTGGCTCCACCCGAACGGCTGGGGAGGTGGCAGACAAATACGTCGAGGGTATCTCCCGTCAGTAGAAGTCCGCTGACGTGTAGCAAATCTCTTGTCGGGCGGTATTGCTTCAACGGAGGGATGGAAATGGAACGGGAAGATAATAGTTTGAATAAATCCCGTTGATAAAGCAAGGCTACGTCAATTCCTCTTAAATCAGGGGAGTTGGTCATTACATAACGATAACTAAGCTCTTTTAAAGGAGAACGGCGGGTCAGGTCACGAAGCACTGTATCATTTTCTACTTCACATAATCCGACTAATGCAGGCGGACTCCATTCGCCAATAGCAGTAATTACACGGGCAACGTCAACCAGCTTTTTTTTATATCTGCTATAATTCCAATGACGCATCGCGTCGGGAAGAAATTCATGATCGTTCTTCAAACTGTCGTGGTGTGTATCAAACTGGTTTTCTATGTTCCAACTTACAACGCGGAAAGGGATTCTTTCTTGTTGAGAGGGGACTTGTGTGTCGTGATAGCCTTGTCCTTCGTGAGAATCTTGTGCGATAGCATAAGAAGGAGCAAAGAAACTTACAGCTATTAAATTCATTGCAAAAAAGAGCATGGCAACAGCTACTCTCTTTTCACTGTTACCATACTCTTCTTTATGTTGACTTATCTGTCTGTTATTTCTTGGCAGGAACATGTGCCAAGATATCCAATAGATGTTTCCAGAATTTCTCAACGGTAGGAATAAGCATTCGTTCGTCAGGAGAGTGAACACCTGTCAGTGTCGGTCCGAAAGAAATCATATCCAGCGTTGGATATTTATCAAGGAACAGACCACATTCCAATCCTGCATGGATGGCTTTAACTTTCGCGTCTACACCAAACAGACGCTTGTAAGATTCAACAGCCACTTCGAGGATAGCCGAGTGGGGATTCGGTTTCCATCCCGGATAACCCTCGCCAAACGTAACATTGGCTCCCGCCAGTTGGAATACAGCACGAACCGTGTTCGCCATATCGTTGCGTGCGGATAGTATCGAGCTCCGCTGACTAGTTTCAATGCGGATGACATGATTCGGCTTCATCTTGACAGATGCCAGGTTGGTAGAAGTTTCCACCAGTCCGGGAATATCCTGGCTCATGGCGTATACACCGTGAGGAGCTGCATACAGAGCTTTTAATAAACGGGTAGTGGTATCCTGGTCGATAGCCGTCTTGCGGGGAGTTTCCGATTCGAGAACCAACTTTAAGTCGGGCTCTACAACGGATAATTCGTCTTCCATTTCGCTGGTGAAGATATTCAGTTCGGTGCGGACATCATGTTTGGCATCTTCGGGAACAGCACAGATAGTGTATGCCTCGCGGGGAATAGCGTTGCGCAGATTACCACCGTTGATTTCACAGAGGTACAGATCGTGTCTGGCAGCCATGCGGGAAAGGAAACGGTTCAGTATTTTGTTGGCATTTCCCCGTCCCAAATGAATATCACCACCGGAGTGACCACCTTTCAAACCTTTCACTTCCACTTTGAAGAAGAAATATCCGGCAGGAATTTCCACCTCTTTATATGTAAATTCTGCAACGGAGTCAATGCCTCCGGCACAGCCGATAAAGATTTCCCCTTCATCTTCCGAATCGAGGTTCAGAAGAATATCACCGCTCATAAAGCCTTCCTGCAGGGCGAAAGCTCCGGTAAGCCCCGTTTCTTCGTCTACTGTAAACAGACATTCCAACGGACCATGTTCAATGCTGTCGTCAGCCAGAATAGCCAGTTCGGTAGCTACACCGATACCGTTGTCGGCTCCGAGGGTAGTGCCTTTGGCTTTCAGCCATTCACCGTCAATTTCCGTTTCGATGGGATCGGTGAGGAAGTCATGTTGAACGTCATTGTTCTTTTCGCACACCATGTCGATATGTGATTGCAATACGACGGTTTGAAGATTTTCTTTTCCCGGAGTAGCGGGTTTTTTAATCAATACGTTGCCGGCTTCGTCCACCTTAGTTTCCAGGTTATGTTTTGCTCCGAATGCCTTCAGGTAGGCAATCATTTTCTCTTCCTTCTTTGAAGGGCGTGGCACTTGGCAGATTTCTTCGAAATACTTGAATACGCCAGCCGGCTTTAAGTCTTTTTTTTCCATGCTGTTTTTATTTTATAATAGGAATAGAAGAGCTGTTTTCGCTTCTTCTATTGCTAAATATGGTTAATTTGATTGACTTATCTGAACTCATATCTCATTAAAGCCTATCTTTGCACTCACAAAATTAATAGAAATGGTTGAGACTATACTGATAACTTTGTTAATAGTTGCTATTTCCCTGGTATTATTAGGGGTGAAAGTATTCTTTACGAAGGGTGGAAAATTCCCAAATGGTCATGTGAGCGGGAATAAAACGTTGCGTCAGAAAGGAATCGGATGCGCACAGTCGCAGGATCGCGAAGCACAAAAGAAACCACGTTTTTCTATTGATGAGTTGGAAAAAGCCTTGAACGATAGTATGAATTAAATTTATTAAAAACAATACTTATTAATTATGAATAGAATGAACTACCTCATGAACGGTTTGGCTGCTCTTGCGTTTATCGTTTTATTTTCACAATGTGCTGGCAAAACTGACAATCAAACTACAAGTACTCCGGCACAGGCTAATGCCGAACTGTCAGGAATGAAAATTGCCTATGTTGAAATAGATACGCTGCTTGCCAAATACAATTTCTGTATTGACTTGAATGAGGCGATGGTAAAGAAGAGCGAGAACGTTCGCATGACATTGAATCAGAAGGCTACCTCTTTGAACAAGGAAAAACAAGATTTCCAGAAGAAAGTAGAAAACAATGCTTTCCTGTCACAAGATAGAGCGCAGCAAGAATACAACCGTCTGGTGAAGTTGGAACAAGATTTGCAAGAGTTGAGCAACAAACTTCAGAATGGTTTGATGGAAGAGAACAACAAGAACAGCTTGCAATTCCGCGATTCTATCAACGCTTTCTTGAAAGAATATAATAAGACTCACGGATATAGCCTGATTTTCAGCAACACTGGGTTTGATAACCTGCTTTATGCTGACAGCGCTTTTAATATCACAAAAGAAATTGTTGACGGGTTGAATGCAAGATATTCACCTGTGAAGAAATAATAGTGAAGGATAAAAAATAAACGTTCCGTTTCCTGATAAAAAGGACGGAACGTTATTCAATATTTTTTTCGATTTCCGCCTGTTCAAGACTGTAAAGCTATGAACAGGCTTTTTTTATGCCCTTTCTTTTTCTTCTTCCTGCGGAATACGGAAAGCAGTGTAAAGTTCGAGGATAGCAGCAATCGTGAGGCAGGCAATCCATTCATTGCCTCGGGTGGTAAACATAAAGGCTCCAGTCAGGATCAGCGCCAATGCTCCGAATATCTGCTGAACGCGTAGGCGTTTCAGTGTTTTGCCTTTTCCTTTGACAGGCGTGTTCACTTGTGCCAAAGCGAAAAGTCCGGCTCCGATAGTATATATGTAAGGAGCATAGATCCATCCGGTGATAAATACAGCAGCTCCGGTGAGAGCCATGATAGCGCCTACGACGAAAAGGGCGGGTACTAATTGTTTCATTCTTTAATCTTCAAAAACGTAAATATCTTCGTTGGGTTTCTTCATCAGATACTTTTCACGGGCGATTTGCTCGATGGCGTCCGGATTGGTCGTTATTTCGTTGAGACGCTTGGTATTCTCTTCGTAATCTGCCCGGTACTTTTCTATCTCTTCTTTCAACTGGCTAATCTCCCGTTCATATCCGAAACGACGAACCAGGCTGTTCTCGTCCAGAAAGCCAATGATAACAGCAAACGCAACGACCGTAATGAGATACTTTCGTCTGCGTATGAAACTCCAGATACTGATTAGTTTACCCATAATTTCTCCTTTTAATATCCGCAAAGATAAAACTAATAACTTAAAAACTTATCGCTTTAGCTTCAAAACTTCTCTCTTTATCCCTTATTACATCTCACTTTTTTTGTGTACATTTGCAGAGTAAGCGAAAACAGGCTTCACTCGGCATAGTTCAAGCTAGCTTGACTCTGCTCTCATTTGCACTGTTTTTGCAGAGTAAGCGAAAATTCAAAAAAACAGAGAGAATCCCGGATATGGAAAACTATATTGTTTCAGCCCGTAAGTACCGTCCGTCCACGTTCGAATCGGTGGTAGGACAGCGGGCGTTGACTACTACGCTGAAAAATGCAATTGCTACCCAAAAGCTGGCTCATGCTTATTTGTTTTGCGGACCACGTGGGGTAGGAAAGACCACTTGTGCGCGTATCTTTGCCAAAACCATCAATTGTATGACGCCTACTGCCGACGGAGAGGCTTGCAATCAGTGTGAGTCATGTGTAGCTTTCAACGAACAGCGATCATATAATATTCACGAACTCGATGCTGCTTCCAACAACTCGGTAGATGACATTCGCCAGTTGGTGGAGCAAGTACGCATCCCGCCGCAGATTGGTAAGTATAAGGTATATATCATCGACGAGGTGCACATGCTTTCGGCATCTGCTTTCAATGCGTTCCTGAAAACGCTGGAAGAACCTCCCCGTCATGCTATCTTTATCCTGGCTACGACGGAGAAGCATAAGATTCTCCCTACCATTCTTTCCCGTTGTCAGATTTATGACTTTAACCGGATAAGCGTGGAAGATACGGTGAATCATCTGTCGTATGTTGCTTCGAAAGAAGGTATCACGGCGGAGCCGGAAGCACTGAACGTGATAGCTATGAAGGCAGACGGTGGTATGCGTGATGCTTTGTCTATCTTCGACCAGGTTGTAAGTTTTACCGGAGGAAATATCACCTATAAGAGTGTGATTGATAATCTGAACGTTCTTGATTATGAATATTATTTCCGTCTGACGGATTGTTTCCTCGAAAACAAGGTAAGTGATGCTTTGTTGCTTTTCAATGATATTTTGAATAAAGGCTTTGACGGAAGTCATTTTATTACCGGATTATCGTCTCATTTCCGTGACCTGTTGGTGGGGAAAGACCCGGTGACATTGCCTTTACTGGAAGTGGGAGCGAGCATACGCCAACGCTATCAGGAACAGGCGCAGAAATGTCCGCTACCTTTCTTGTACCGGGCTATGAAGCTTTGTAATGAGTGTGATTTGAATTACCGCATCAGCAAAAATAAGCGTTTGCTGGTAGAACTGACCTTGATACAGGTTGCACAGCTTACCACCGAGGGGGATGACGTGAGTGGTGGGCGTGGCCCTACGAAGACCATAAAACCCATATTCACACAGCCTGCCGCAGCTCAGCAGCCGCAGGTCGCTTCTGCAACCCAGGTTCAGCAGGCTTCCCTTCATACGTCTCCGTCTTCAGTAACAACACAGGCTGTTAATGGCACTACTGCCCGGCATCCGCAAGTATCTGCGGCAGCGCAACCGGGAGCATCGGCTTCTTCTGGTGCGGCTTCGTCTGCTCCGTCGCAAGGAGCGGGAGTTGCCCCGACTGTCAAGGAAGAACGGAAAATTCCGGTGATGAAGATGTCTAGTTTGGGCGTGTCTATCAAGAATCCGCAGCGCGATCAGACAACGCAGAATACAGTTACCACTCATGTTCCCAGAGTACAGCAACCGGAAGAAGATTTTATTTTCAATGACCGGGATTTGAATTATTACTGGCAGGAATATGCTGGTCAGTTGCCGAAAGAACAGGATGCTCTTACTAAACGTATGCAGATGCTCCGTCCGGTATTGCTTAATAACTCAACGACTTTTGAAGTGGTAGTTGATAATGAGTTTGCTGCAAAGGATTTTACAGCTTTGATTCCTGAATTGCAGAGTTATCTTCGTGGTAGGCTGAAAAACAGCAAAGTGGTGATGACAGTGCGGGTAAGTGAGGCTACGGAAACAATACGTCCTGTGGGACGTGTCGAGAAATTCCAGATGATGGCTCAAAAGAATCAGGCGTTGATGCAGCTGAAAGATGAGTTCGGACTGGAGCTATACTAATGTACTTATTTCTATCGGATTACCATCTTCCAGGAACGAAGGCTTTTATCTATATCGGATACTGGTATGAAAATATGGTCTATACTTTTGATTTAATGTAAACGTTGATTCATACGGTCTTCGTATCCGTCTGAAGGTCTTTTTCCCGGCATGACAATCCACAGGATTATATATATGATTACTCCGGCGAAAGCAGTGAAGAATGTAGCCAGTATATACACTATTCTTAATAAGGTAGGGTCCCATCCGAAATATTCGGCTATTCCGGCGCATACACCTGCGATCATTCGGTTGGAAGAACGGGTTAGTTTCTTTTCATTTTCCATGATGTACTTTGTTTTAGTGCGAATACTATACAAATATAAAGAATATCATTGGGATAATCGAATAAAATCGGCAGATTATAGCAGAAAAGTATGGATACCCGGTCATGAAACAACAACGGAAAGGCAAGGGGAGCAATCCATAAATGTTAATCTGGGCGATATATAAAAATGCAGCTTGTTTATTTATTATAGGAGCATTTTTGTATTTTTGTAGCCGCTTAATAAAAAACAGGAAAGAGTAAATAAGCGTTGTGAAAGTCAAATGATGCGTAATACGATAAACTCACTTAAAGCCAAGTCAAACATGAGCAATAGTTCCATAAATGAACTGTTTGCTCATAGCTCTTTATTGGAACTGCCCAAAAAACATATCCTAACGTCCTCTTTCCAGAACGATAAAAACTTTTATTTCATTGAAAAAGGTATAGCACGCTCATATTGTGTAATTAACGACAAAGAACTCACCTCATGGTTTAGTACAGAAGGAGATATCGTTTTTTCGACGAACAATTTTTATGGGAACCAACAAGGGTACGAATATGAAGTTGTTCAGTTATTGGAAAATACGGTATTATATGCCGTGCCGATAAAAGATTTAGAAAAGCTGTATCAGACTAATATAGAAATAGCGAACTGGTCAAGGATTTTGCATCAAGAGGCTTTTATAATGAATGAAAAGCGTTTAATTTCAAGACTGTATAAGTCAGCGGAAGAACGATATATAGAATTGTTGCAAACACGTCCGGATCTCTTCCAAAGAGTAAATTTGGGTTATATTGCATCTTTTTTAGGCATCTCTCAAGTTACGTTGTGCCATTTGAGGAACAAGATTAAATAATAGGGTTGTTTCGTTTCCCTTCCTTCGCATTACTTTATTCTGCTTTTTTAAGTAGTTTAAAAAAAATGTCATACCATTGTCCTAACTTTGCAATTGAAAAAATTGAATACCAAATGAAAAATGTGAATCATATAGTATGGGCTGATTTAATTCGTGTGATAGCCATTTTAATGGTCATCTGTATCCATTGTTCAGACCCTTTCAATGTTTCTCCTGAAGCTCGTTTAAATCCGGAGTATAACTTATGGGGGAGTATTTATGGAGCTTTCTTGCGTCCGTGCGTACCGTTGTTTGTGATGTTGACAGGAATGTTATTATTACCGGTAGAACAGGAAATCGGACAATTTTATAAAAAAAGGATGCTTCGTGTAATAGTCCCTTTTATTGTATGGTCTTTATTATATAACTTGTTTCCGTGGTTTACGGGTATTTTAGGGCTGGATAATTCTGTTTTGTCTGAAATGTTTGCGTATGCAGGAGAGTCTCCAAGTCAAACTTGGGATAGTTGCTTGCATAATATTCTTATGATTCCTTTTAACTTCAATACATATACAGTTCCTTTATGGTACATATATATGTTGATAGGATTATATTTGTATATGCCTTTTTTTTCTGCATGGCTGAAACAAGCAACAGAGAAACAAATGAAAATATTCTTATCCGTTTGGTTTATCACCTTATTTCTGCCTTATTGCCAAGAATATATATCCAGCTATATAGGAGGTACTTGTGCTTGGAATGACTATGGCACTTTATATTATTTTTCAGGTTTTAGCGGTTATCTGCTTTTAGGCTATTATTTGAAAGACAGAAACAAGTTGTCGATGAAAAAGACTGTTGTTTTATCTCTTATTCTTTTTAGTGTCGGTTATGCCATAACGTATTATGGATTCAGGAATATGACTTCACAACCTGATATTACAGAGCGCCAAATGGAATTATTCTTTTTATACTGTTCGCCCAATGTCTTTTTAATGACGGTTGCCTGGTATTTATTAATTCAAAAAGTAAAGGTAACGTCTCCCTTAATTATATCAGCCTTAAAGAATATAACAAAATGTGGACTGGGCATCTATATGGTACATTATTTTGCTGTAGGAATAGGTTATTTAGCAATTGACAGAATTGATTTACCTATATTCATGCGTATTCCAGCGACAGCTTTATTTGTGTTTATAGTATCGTGGTGTATAGTTGCATTATTCTACAAAGTGTTGCCTAAGGCTGCGAAATGGATAATGGGATAGTTTAGTTTTGCTACATAAATGTAAAACAGATAAAAGAAAAAAGGGAGCAGTCCGAAAATTAAGGGGAGTGATTTGGGGCAATCACATTCTTAAAATAGATTCATTCTTGCACGGTTTTCACCACAGAGGACACGGAATTCTAAGACCTATGCAAATAATAGGCCTATAAAAAACAGTTAAAGAAATTAAACGGGCTATTTCAGTCCGTTTACTTTTTGTAAGTCATTAACTCCACAAAGGGTGTTCCCCTTTTGACCACAGCAAACATTCTTCCTACTAGTTTAAACTTGACTGCATTTAGCACTACTCCATAAGCTTTCCCTTCCTTCCTTTTCCTTTCATAATACTCTTTCATTTCCTTATCCCATACAATCGCTGAATTAGCAGCTTGTGAAAGATCCGCTTTCAATAGTTTTGCTCCCGTGGGATAAACCCTTGTTTTACCTTTAATACTTGTTCCC
>NZ_GG774812.1:0-53774 GCF_000163675.1 Bacteroides sp. D22
GGATTTTCTTTGGGATACATACAGCCAATGCGGTATGTATGATAGAAAAGGTCGAAAAGAAAAAAAGAAAGGCAGCATAATCTAACTAAAATAACAGGAAAAACAGGAGAGGTTTTAACTTCCCCTAAAAAAGACATGTACATAATGCATGGGTGGGAAGGAAAAAATAAGAATATGTAAACAATATTCTACAAAAAAGATAGAAGACTGGGAGAGTTGAACGAAAAAATCAAGAGAAAAGCTCACGTAAAGCAAAGCTTTTCTCTTGATTTTTTAGAAAGAGGAACATTTACTGAATATCCCGATTTAATTCCTGGCAATCCACAGACAGCTCATTCACTACTTTCCAACCAAAGATACCGTTATGTAGGGTAACGTGCAACGTGCAGCCTACAGCTACCTGTGCATCTATTGGTACATGGAAATAAAGCTGTTCTCCGGGATTACCGATACTTTCAGCCTGTAATACACGACATTCAGGCAGAAAAGCACGATAGCGGGATGAGTTGTTCGGACGCTGGAAACGTACTTTCGTCACCCGATATTCCGCTTGGACAGATGCATCATCCGCCATCCATCGGTTAGTATGTAACAACAAGCTGATGCCAATACCATGCAGGAAAAATCCAATTGCAAAGCTCCATCCCAGTGTTTTTAGGTAATAACTAAACGGTGTGCCTTTGTTTGCTGCCAGCACACCTATGATGGTGATGAATATTGCTGTGGTGAGCATCATAATAAGTATAAGCTGCCGATAACTGACACCACACAAGGCCGTACTGTTTAGTAATGCTCTATCCGGAGATAACAGATAGAGCAATACGACAAATAATATAAGGGCGCCTGTCAGTATTAGAAGGCAGCCTACTGTCTCCTTACGGTCTTTTCGCTTCTCACGAAGTTCGCCGACGGTGGTGAATCTACGGTATTTCATGATTTCATAAATATCATTATCCCGATCCCACCAAGCATGATGATGATAGCATTGATAATCATTCCGACTCTCAATCCTTTTTCGCCGAATACGTCATATAACCACAGGAGAAAATTGAATCTTCCGGTGCGTTGTCCCGTCATGTCAAATATCCATTCCCATCGGCGAATAGCCCCGATAAGGACTAAAGCTCCCAAAGCGATGAGGATTAAACCGCCACTTGTTGGTGTCAGGTTGCTAAAAAAATCTTGTTCTTTTTCCATGTTTGTTATTTTAGTTTTATTGTTTAACTAACAATGTTTGGCAGCGTGCTATTTTAAACCGCGTACTGTTTGGTTAGTAACTTTTTTAATGCTAACGTTTCTCAATACTACAATATAAGAGTCAAAAGTCATTCCATTAATTTCTTCTTCATATCCGTTAGCATCAACCACACTTCTAAGAAGGCTTGAAACAGGAATTAGAAATTGAGGATTGGCTGCAGATGGCTTATATTTTGTATAAATCGCATTTATTTGATGGACTGTTCCTTGTAAAATATGTAATCCATCACTCGTTTCATAATGTGCATCGTATATGTATTCTATTGTTTGGTTGACGTCAGTTAGTGTTTTATTGAAAGTAAAAACATCCCATCTAACCATATCGTTTATACTGAATGGTTGACCGCAACATTGCATCTGCCATCCTTCATAAAGTACTGTGTAGTAATTTTCCATATGTTTTTGTTTACTTGGTTAATAATATCCGGTAGTGTGTAGCATTATGTTGTTAGCTGTTTGCTATCGTCCAATTCCCTTTTTGCTTTTATAAATAGCTCCATTAACCTATCAGCAAATTCCTCATTCTCAAAATGTTTGAATTCATGCCAGCAAACAATCGTTATCGGTGCTTCTTCTAGTACGTTTTTTATGCAATTCAAAGCCCAACTTTTATTATCTGCATTATACCAGTCTTTTTCAATCTCTTCTGATACTCTTGCGGTAATTTTATCCAAATTCTTACCGATTAATAGATGTTTATCATCTATAGGTGGGATGATATGCTCTAATTCACATTCTTTGAAATTGATGAATTGCATCGTTGCCAATGAAAAATCGATATTCTTCATGATTACTTTAGAAGCATCAAGGATATTCTCCATTTTTGTATGTTTCTTAATCCGGAAGATAACTTGTTCTGATTTATCTGAAGTTTGATACTGTGTGATTTCCTCTTTTCTCATTCTCTGTATCATAAAATCATCTATCAAACCTACAAAGCGAACATTTTCCATATAAAGACAATATATTATGTAACTTTTTATCTTGCAGTTCTCAAATACGGTATTTGTTATATATGAAGCGTTTGTGATTTTACCTAATTTACATTTGACAAAAGTGCAATTATTCTGCCCACCGCCCCAAGCTCCGAGGTAGGTAGCAGACAAATCGACTCTTGTAAATGTGCAGTTTTCAAAGAAACAGCACCAAAATCTGGTATGTCCGCAAATAGTCTTATTGAAAATGCAATTACGGAAGTTCACGTTCTTAAAAACGACTTCGGTGATATCCGACTTTGTGAAATCATAATCCACAAAATCCATATTCTCAAATTTTGCATCTTCCGCTATTTTTAAGCCCTTGTATTCAGTGTTCATTTTCTGTCTTATTTTGCGGGTGATAATGTTCGGCAGCGTATGCTTTTGGCGGTGTGCTGTTTGTTAGCAATACATTATGAATGTTTGCAATGCAGAACCTAATACTTTTCCCATAATTTATTGATATTGGAACGTCTGACTTTTTCTCCTTCTCTCAAATCAGGCAAAGAAAGCAGTGTTTTATCATGTTCGATAATTTGTTCTATTGAAACAATATAAGCATCATCTTCTTTAATTGTATATGCATGAAAACATAGCCAATCACCATCATCATCGTATATAACATTAGTTATTGGTTTATTTTCAATCATAACTTGCTTTGAAGTTATAACTGGCTTCAGCTTTTCTTCATTAATTATTTTCATAACTTTCTATTATTTAATTATTATTGCTAGTGTTAAGTCACTAACTGATTTTGGACAGTTTGCAGGTTGTTATCATCTAGTTAATATAGGGTTAAATCCCGCACAGTGTTATTTTTCCAAATAAAGCTGAAACAATAATCCAAATCGTCTGTGGTAAATGTGATTTCCCAGCTATCGTTGTACTTGACGGATGCTTTTATTTCTTCCGGATAAAATCTATTCTGCCACGAAATATATGCTTCTTCTTTATGTGCCAATCGGCTTTCATTAGGTAATAAGCTTTCCACCCGGGCAATCACTGATTTCCAATTCTCCAACAATGCCTGTAAATCCAATAACTGTTGTGACAAAGGAGCTGAAGCATCTCCTTCTAACCAAATCACAGTTTCCGCCGAATATGATGGTAACTGTACTGTGCTCCACCAGGCGTAGTGCTCATTCTGCCACCAATCACAAACCTTAGAGTGAAAGATTCCCAAATCTTTTACTGCATATTCTTTTTTTTGTTCCTAATAAAATATTTACCAGCTTTTTGAAAGATCCCATTGCTTCTATTTTTTAGTTTGTTGCGAATGACTTTAAAAGGAATGACATAATTAGTCTCCTTTTTCTTTTGATTATCAATTGTAGTAGGTTATTGTAAGATCTTCAATCTTGGCACTCTATTCTTCATTTTCTGTTTCCTCACTATAAGCCAATTGGATATCAATAAACTGAATGACTAATTGACAAATGGTTCCATTTTCATCAATACCCCAATATACGGGATAGGCACCATCTCCAAATCCGGATTGAAAAATTGGCATATGATATTCTGTTCCCGGTACCTGCCAATTCAGCCAGTCGCCTCCTTTGCGCTGATATTCCGGATGTTGGTTATAATTCTCTTTAAATAGAGATGCAAAATATCCATCGTAGGGGTTATCATCAGGATTATCTTTGCGCCATTGTTCATCCCAATCACAATAAATGCGATGAAGTACCTCGTCACAGATACAGCCCAGTCCAGCATCGACACAAAAGCCAAAATAATCTCCATCTTCCAATGTGTCAAGGTCTTCATTTCCGACCAATGCTTCGTAGAAGCGAACAGCTCGTTTTTCAGAAAAACATAGACGTACAGCGGCATAGCGGTCGCAATCCTCACCATCAGATTTGACTACACATATTTCAGTGTGATATGTTCCTGTAGGAGCAGTTAGAAGATAGGGGCGTTCACTACGGTCAGAGAGATATACCAATGGATCTCTTACCAACACTTTCCCGCTTGGTAAATCACATGCCCCAATGTCCATTATAGCTAATGCTTTTCCGGCGATTTCTTTCTGTTCAAAATAAGTATTCAGGTCAACGGGACAAACAGTCTTTTCTTTTACTGCTTCCCATTTTTCCATCCATTTGTTGTCATTAACTGTTTCCATATTTTTCTTTATTTATTAGTTGTTAATTGCGGGTAGCTTTTGTCATTAGGTCGCACAGATGTATGTTAATAACCTTTTTACCACTCTTCAAAGTTTTCTTCTATAAAAACTGCAAGTCGTTATTTATAAAATCATTCTTTTTCATTTTACTATTGCACTGTCGATAACGTTGTACTAACAGCGGTAATTTGTCCTTCGCTGTTATTTTTTTTAATTATACCATTAAAACTTTCTTCTAAAATATCGTCGAACGATCTCTTCTTTTTGGTATTTAGCAGCTTTCCAACAATTGATTTGGGCAGTAATGTATACTGGCTTTGCTTGCCTTTACTCTGACAGGCGTGTATCAGCAGATGGGGTATATTTATTCTATCTTTTGCCTGATATGCTTTCATGTTTGTATCTTATAAAATAGTTATCATTTATTTAAAGATTATATTTTCATATAGATCACATATAATCATCTTGTATTTAGCAGTATACTAATTATACTGTTTTTTGTAACGAGTGATACGCAAATGTAATGATAATATTTATAAGAAAATTATTTCTCTAAATATTTATTTATTTTTATTTTATTCGAACTTGCTTACTTATAATTTCGGGTAAATTATTACCTTTGCTACCAATCGAAGATAACCGTTTGAAATGAAAGAGGATAAGACGCAAAGAATACGCCGTACTCGCAACGAATTAAAGGAGGCTACCCTCCGAGCTGTGTCGGAACTATCAAAAGAAAAAGGATTGTCCCGTATCACGATGGTGGATATTGGGGAGAAAGCAGGCATTCGTGTAGACGTGTTGAAACGTAACTACACTTCTGTGGAGAAGATACTTTCGCTTTATGCCGCTTCGGTAGACTATTGGATTTCTGATCTGTTCACCCCCAAACATCCGATGGCGACAATTAATGAAAAGGTAATGGCCGAAGTCTTTACCAATCTTGCCAATGCCCTCTATAACGATAGTGAGATGCAAAAACTGCTTCTTTGGGAATTGTCCGAAGATAATCCTACTACTCGTCGGCTGGCAGCCAACCGGGAATTATTCTATGCTGATGTATTTACCCGCTACAATGATCTGTTTAAGGATACAGGGCTTCACATCGATATTATTTCGGCATTGATAAATGCAGGTATCTATTACCTGATTCTTCACCGTAAACGTTCCACTTTTTGGGGTGTAGACTTCTCAAAACGTCCGGAACGAAAACGGTTTATCGAAGCCATCGGTCAGGTGATTACCTTAATCTTCAATACTCTTGAACAACAAAAACAAACAGTGGAGATAGCTCGCAAACTCAAACTGAAAGGCGTTGCTCTTGATGTGATAGCCGAATGTACGGGGTTGTCAAACGAGTTTGTGGAACAGTTGTAGTGTCCAGAAAGTTTATATCTTTGCAATAAACTATTTTATAGGTTGTTGATAAACAAATATAACGGTACAGGTCAATGACTTCCACACCGTTCAATATCTAAAAATATGGAGATAAAACTAGTAACTTCAGATAAAAAAGAATTCCTCGATTTATTACTCTTGGCTGATGAACAAGAGGATATGATTGACCGATATTTGGAACGTGGTGACATGTTTGTTCTTTATGATGACGGGCTGAAAGCTCTTTGTGTGGTGACACGTGAGGGGGAAGGTGTTTATGAAATCAAGAATATAGCTACTGTTCCTTTCTTCCAGCGCCAGGGGTACGGAAAACGTTTAATAGAGTTTTTATTTGAATATTATCAAGGGAAGTGCTCTGAAATGTTGGTGGGCACAGGAGATGTACCTTCTTCCAGATCATTCTATGAACATTGTGGTTTTGCGATTTCTCACCGGATAAAGAATTTCTTTACTGACAACTACGATCATCCGATGTATGAGGATGGTGTGCAGTTGGTGGATATGATATATTTGAAGAAAACATTTTAGTGTGTAACGATGGAAATAGATATCAATCATTTGGTGAAAGAATATGGAAATATGATTTCCATGATTGCTCACCGGATGATTCAGAATAAAGAAATCGCCCGCGAAGCAGCACAGGAAGTGTGGTATGAACTTTGCAAAAGTATCAGTAGCTTTAAAGGCGATTCGGAGATTTCTACATGGATATACACTATCGCTCGTCGCACTATTGGCAGATATGCAGCATGTGAAAAGCAGGTGAAAATGTCGGAAATCGAATATTTCCGTTCGTTGCCGGAAATTGAATATTCCGGTGGGGAAGAAGCGAAGCGGGAATGGATAAAAGAAAGGTGCGACTGGTGTATCACCGCTTTAAATCATTGTCTGAATAATGATGCTCGTCTGATTTTTATCTTTAGAGAAAATGTCGGGTTGCCTTATCGGCAGATTGGCGAAATCATGGAACTGAAAGAAAGTAATGTGCGGCAAATCTATAATCGTTCCATTCAGAAAATCACAGCTTTTATGAATGATACTTGCCCGTTATATAATCCCGATGGTGCTTGTAAATGTCGCATTTGCAAACCGGTATATTCTATTGATATGGATAAAGAATATACAATGGTGCAACGAATGATGAGGCTTGCCGATTTATATAGGAAGTTTGAAAAAGAACTACCGAGGAAAAATTATTGGGAGAAATTCTTGCAGTAAGTTGTCACAAAGCTCATTTGCTTTTCCACTAACTATATGTATAATTAAAAAACATATAGTTATGAGTAAAATTGACTTTTTAAAGGAGCAGATTATAGAAGCTCGCACATTTGTGAATCGTTTGATGTCTGAATTGCCGGAAGATTTGTGGTATGTTATTCCTGAAGGAACAGATTCTAACTTTATTTGGCAAGTGGGACATCTGCTTGTTTCACAGAATTTCCATACACTGACAGCTGTTACCGGAGTGAACGAAAAGGTGGGGCGGTTAGTGCCTCCTATCCCAAAATATAATAGAATATTCAATGGTATGGGAACATTGCATCGTTCCATAGAAAAGGACTTGATTCCAGTTGCTGAATTGAGAGAACAAACGGAAATTGTTCATCAAATCTGTATCGAGAATCTGGAAACTCTGAATGATGATGTTTTGGCAGAGTGCTTGCAGCCTCTCCCGTTTAAACATCCTGTTGCGGAAACTAAATATGAAGCATTGTCGTGGAGCTTTAAACATGAAATGTGGCATAGTGCAGAAATGGAAGCTATCAAAAGAGATTTAGGTTATCCAATCGTTTGGATGAAATAATGATTATGTCCATTTCTATTACTGTGTAAATAAATAGACTTATTAATGACCTGCTATTGTATGCAAACGTGTTTCTCAATTTTTACAATTAAGGACTGCGCTCTTAATAAATGTACTTTCTGTTTATAATAAACTTTTTGATAGTTTATTATAAACGGTATCAGAGTTTATTAAAAACTATTTTGATCGTTTTTAGAGATTCGATAGAATGAATTAAGTAAAAATATAAACAAAATAGGGCAATGATCGTTAGATCATTGCCCTATGATATATCTGTACTAATACTGAAATGTATCAGTTTAAAGGCTGTTTATGTCTCTATTTTTCTTATATTTTTCATTCCTCTTATTGCTTTTGTTTCCTCAAAGATACAAAATAAAAAGCCATTTGTCAAGTGTTTCAGAAGAAAGCCTCTTGTTTATTGAGTAACTCTGGATTTATTCATAAATCATATACGGTTACAGCTATTTCTTTATCAATTAATTCTTCTTTGATAATTTGTTCGATAACCTCCCATTTCCCGCCAGCCAATCCACAACCAATTCGTGGCATATGTATACTTGCCTTCTGTTCCATTGCAAACAAGGCTACTTTTTTTAAACATTGTCGGACTGCTTCATAGCGGATAGGAGGTAATCCATTTGTATTTTTGTAGATACCCTGCTGTCCTATCATATTGGCGACATATATATCATCTGCCACGTGGACGAACTGTACATCTCCTAAGGAGAATTCTTCTTGGGATTTATACCATTGGCGGTAAGCTTCTTCGGTAACTTTCCATTTTTTGGAAAGTGCCAATACGAATCCTTTTCCCCATCCTCCAATATCATTGCAGATGTGAGTGATGATTTTATTACCCGGTGAGATAGGAGATGTAGCATCTCCTTTAATATATATTATATCCATAGTTTTCTAATTGACAGCTTGAAAAATAGAATCTTATTCATTAAACCAGTCTATTTTCTTTGAAAAATACATCACTATTGCCAGAATGATAAACAGCCCTAAGCTGCCTGCCAATAATGCGAAAGTCTCCAGTTGGATAAGCACAAAGATGTAAATATAGAGTATAGTCAACAAACCGGACATGATTAATGACGGTTTCTTTTTCTTGGTGATTCCGAACATATATCCGCCTACCAGTATAATAGTCAGTGCAGAAGATAACAAATAGGCAGGGTTGAAACCGACGTGTTCGGAGAAGGAGAGGAGCAGGCTGTAGAATAGACAGAGAGCCAGTCCTACCAATAAATACTGCAAGGCATGAATGCGGGTCTTGTTCATGATTTCAGTGAAGAAGATAACTCCGAAAGTCAGTAGGATAATCAGAATAGCATACTTTGCGGAACGCATGGACTGTTGGTACTGTTCCACCGGAATTTTGAAGTTCACACCGAAACTGGAACTCTCAATATCTTTGATATTTGAGGTGTTGAAGTCAACCATCACCTGTGAGTAATTCCGGTTCAAGTTTAAGACTTGCCATTGTGCGGAAAATTCCTTCTCCGTAATATTCCGGTTGTTAGGCAGATAGTTTCCGGTAAAGCTCGGTGTATTCCAGTTGGCTTTCAGATCTACACGAGTTGTTTTACCCAATGGAATAAAGTTGAATGACTGTGAACCTTTCAGTTTGATTTTTATTTCATAAGGCAGTTTTTTATTCTGCTTCAATTCCGATAAATTAGCGATTGCATGAACTCCGGTGTTATCTATTCCTCTGTTGTCCATGCCAGGCTCGAATATATAAACAGAATCTCCCAGAGTGATGCTGATTTGTTCGCTGATACCCCGCATATCGGTCAGGTTCAAGCAAATAGCTGCCCTGTCAAACTGCAACTGGTCCATGTCTATTCTGCTCTTTTTCAATTCTTCCGAACTGAATGACCCTTTCAATGTCAGTTCCGATTGATATACATTGACCTCATAGATACTTCTTTTCAGGATTTCAGTCTTCAGTTGTCCGTTGACCATAAGCTCGTCAGGAAAAAGTATCAGGTCTTTGATGGAAATCTTCTTCTCACCGTTGTTTTCAGTGACAACCGGATACTGGAGATTCAGGTAAGGGCCAGTGATGGTCTGTGCAAGACTCCATTTTTCGCTTACCTCGTCGATAGCTTCTTCCTGGGTTCGTCCCCGTTCGGAAATAAGATTCTCAATCATAAACATGGGGATCATCAGGAGAAGGATTAATAATCCGATGATGACAACCTTGATTGTTTTGGAGAAACGGTGGAGGCATCCCATAGGTTGCTGCGCCTGTTGCTCATTTGAATTTTCATTGAAAGCGTCCATAAGCCAGTAGTGTTTTGATGAATTATTTATTTTGATTTTAGAAATTTCTCTAAGGCTTCAATATGCGATTTGAAAGCTTCTCTGCCTTGCGGGGTTGCCTGAAAAACAGTCCGTGGCTTTCGTCCGACAAAACTTTTGTTGCATACGATATATCCCAGTTCTTCCAGGGCACGGGTATGGCTGGCAAGATTGCCGTCGGTCAGAGAGAGCTGTTCTTTCAGAAAATTGAAATCAGCTTCCTCATTTACCATCAGAATAGCCATGATGCCCAGTCGGACCTTGCTTTCGAATGCTTTATTAATATATTGGAATGCTTCTATCATTTATGATCTCTTTCTTTCGTAGTGTAAATAGAACAATATACCATAGAGGATATGGAAACCGCCGAAACCGATGGTCCAGAACAGTAGTGAATGACCTTCCCAAAAACAGTCTACGATGCCCAAACAGATGAAAGCATAACCTAACCATACGATGCTGGAATAAGTAAACTTGGAAACGTTGACTAGTGCCAGCCCATAAAATAGAAGCATGACAGAAGCCAAAATGTCGTAATACTCGTGCATAAGGATGGAAATACATAAAACACCTCCGGTCAGCATCGGAAGAGAGAAATTCCACAATGCCCGGTAAGTGAGGCGGCTGAAAAATTTTTGCCCTGTCTTCTTGGATTTGTAATAGGACAGGATGCAAGCAGTGACCGCAGCAGCTACCAATACGAGCGAGGCTATTATAGCCATCAATTCAAGGGCAACAATTAAATGAGTGCCCGGTGTAATAACTTGTGTGGCGATATATGCGCCAACTAATGCGTAAATGCCCGCCATGATTGCAGCGAGACCACTTAGAGAGATAAACTTTGAGGACTTTTCCATCAACTCTTTTATCTCATTTACCGATTCTAATGCTTTATCTTTATTCATATAAAAAGTACTTTGTATTGCAAAGTAAAATAAAAGATTTCAGATGAACAAACTTTTTGCTTGAATATTTTGATAATAAAGAGTTCAATGGTATGATGAGGCTTTGATATGGTATTATACAAAAAAGAATTGCTGTCCCGTTCAACTTCTTGTTGAGTAGGGGATAGCAATTCTATGGTGTTAACGATGTGTCTTTTAACTTCGTATAAGTTACTGTATCAAAAAAATAATTTACAAGGTTACGCCTGTTTTAAAGATAGCAATTTCGCGATAGCCTTTCTTTTCGTTGTTTACGAATTCACCGCTTGCTACTTTGATAATATAATCAATGAAGCGTTCACAAGTCTTTTCCATTGGTTTGTTTTCTACAATTACACCAGCATTGAAGTCAATCCATCCCGGTTTGTTTTTAGCCAGCGTCGAGTTGGTGGAAATCTTCATGGTTGGAACAAAAGTACCGAAAGGAGTACCACGTCCGGTGGTGAAAAGTACCATGTGACATCCGCTTGCAGCAAGGGTGGTGGCTGCAACCAGGTCATTGCCCGGAGCAGAAAGCAGATTAAGACCTTTTTTCTGTAAACGTTCACCGTAAGGCATCACGCCGGATACATAGCTCTTTCCGCACTTTTGGGTACATCCCAGTGCTTTTTCTTCCAGGGTAGAGATACCGCCGGCTTTGTTTCCCGGAGAAGGATTTTCACCGACAGGCTCTCCGTGTGACAGGAAGTATTCTTTGAAGTCATTAATCAGATGGACGGTCTGTTCAAACAGTTCCTCGTTTTTGCAACGGTTCATCAGGATGGTTTCTGCACCGAACATTTCCGGTACTTCGGTCAATACGCTTGTACCTCCCTGTGCAATCAGGAAATCGGAGAACATACCCAATAGCGGGTTTGCCGTAATGCCGGAGAAACCATCGGAACCACCGCATTTCAATCCCACACGCAGTTCGGACAAAGGAACATCGGTGCGTTCGTCTTTAGAAGCCTTTGCATATAAATCACGTAGGATTTCCATTCCTTCTTCATACTCGTCACCTACCTTTTGAGTAACCATGAACTTCACGCGGTCTTCATCAAACTCGCCCAGAAACTCACGGAACACGTCCGGCTGGTTATTTTCGCATCCCAAGCCTACTACCAATACAGCGCCTGCATTGGGGTGAAGCACCATGTCACGAAGAATCTTTTTCGTATTTTCGTGGTCGTCACCAAGTTGTGAGCAACCGTAGTTGTGTGGGAAAGCGACAATGGCATCCACTCCCTTACCTTCGGTTTCGCGACGCAGTCCTTCAGCCAGTTGACCGATGATACCGTTTACGCAACCTACTGTCGGGATAATCCATATTTCGTTTCTTACCCCTACATCACCGTTTTTGCGACGATAACCTTTGAATGTAAGATCTTTATGAGGAATATCCAAAGAAACCTGAATCGGGTTGTAAGTGTAATCCAACAATCCGGCGAGGTTGGTTTTGATGTTCGTTTCGTTCATCCAGTCACCCTGTTTCTTTGCCATTCGTGCATGTCCGATAGGATAACCGTACTTGATTACATTTTCGCCTTCAGCAAAATTCTTCAATGCGAATTTATGTCCGGCAGGAATGTCTTCGTTCAATGTAATTTCAATGCCATCTACAGAAAGATGCTCTCCTGCCGGGAGGTTAACAATGGCAACGGCAACGTTGTCGGCAGGATTAATTCTTAAATACTTTGTTTCCATGTAATGTACTTGTAAAGTTGTACTTTGTTGTTATTTGCTATGGTAATAGTCTATTGTTTCTACCGTTAACAAGTCGATGGGCATATAGTTGATGCAGGTCACTTCTTTCTTGAAAATAAGGTGATCGCAAAGAGCTTTGATGCCATTGGCGCCTTGCAGTTCCGGTTGCTGGGCAATGAGGAAAGAGATGCTTCCTTCTTTCAGGCAGGTGACATTCCGTTCCAGAAGGTCATAACCTATCAGATTGAAATCTTTCTTTCCGCGACTTTGCAGGTATTCGCCGACGATATAGGCTTTAGAGTTGAATGTGATTCCGTTCTTCACTGTCGGGTAGGTACGGAAGAATTCATCCAGCATCTCATTGTCTTCGTCGTTGCGTTCGGCATGCAAGTCGAGCTCCAGTATAGTACAAGACGGATGATGTTCTTTCATGTACTGCCTGAAACCGATTTCTCTGTTCTCTTGCTGGTTAGAACCCACAATTCCTTCATGTATTTTGCGGAAAATAACGATTTCCTTTTCATCCCGTGCCAGTAACATCATCATTCTGGCAGCAAAATATCCGCTTTGGCGTGAGTTCTGACCGAAGAAGGCGAGAGGAGGAACGTCTTTGATATTGGAATCTATATATATATAAGGTATATCCAATGCCTGCAACTGATCGGTGAAACCTTTCGTATATTGCGGAGCGGTAGGAGCTACCATCACTCCGTCCGGCTGTAAAGCCAGAATGGCTTCGCTGGCATTCTCGAATGAATGGTAGTCGTACGGATCGTAATAGTTGATTTTCACCGAAGTATTGAAATCCGAATAGGTGGCAATAGCTTCGTGGATACCGGTTTCTACCGCTGTCCAGTATTCGCCTTCCAGATGCTCCGGCAGCAGACAGATAAACGTATACTTCTTATTAGAAGCCAAAGCGCTGGCGTACATGTTGGGCTGGTAGTCAAGCTGCTTCAGAATTTCTTCTACGCGTTTCTTGCTGGCTTCCGACACTCCGCTACGTCCATGAATAACGCGGTCTACTGTTCCCACTGATACATCTGCCAGACGGGCGATGTCTTTGATTCTGATCCTTTCGGGCAATTTATTCATACGATAACCTTTATTTATATAGGTTTTTGTGCTCGCACACAATAATAATCTTAATATTTTCGATACAAATATATAACAATTTTTGTAATTACGAAAATTGTTGTATCTTTGTGCCCGCACACGAAAGGTATGTGGTGTTAGTCTTTTTATGGATTAATAGACATATTATCAGCGTGTTAACCCCTAAAATAGGGATGAAATGATAAATTGAAAGTTCATAATATTAATAACTTAGAATTTAAAACATAAGATTATGGGAAAGAAAGTCGTTACATTAGGCGAAATCATGCTTAGATTATCAACTCCGGGTAATACTCGTTTTGTTCAATCTGACTCTTTTGATGTAGTATATGGTGGTGGAGAAGCTAACGTTGCAGTGAGCTGTGCCAACTACGGACATGACGCCTATTTCGTAACTAAATTACCGAAACACGAAATTGGACAGTCTGCTGTTAACGCATTGCGTAAATATGGCGTAAAGACAGACTTTATTGCCCGTGGTGGCGACCGTGTAGGTATCTACTACTTGGAAACAGGTGCTTCTATGCGTCCTAGCAAAGTTATTTATGACCGTGCTCACTCTGCTATTGCTGAAGCTGACGCTGCTGATTTCGATTTTGATGCAATCATGGAAGGTGCTGACTGGTTCCACTGGTCTGGTATCACTCCGGCTATCTCTGACAAGGCTGCCGAGTTGACTCGTCTGGCTTGTGAAGCTGCAAAACGTCACGGTGTAACTGTTTCTGTTGACTTGAACTTCCGTAAGAAACTGTGGACTAAAGAAAAAGCACAGTCTATCATGAAACCGTTGATGCAGTTTGTAGACGTATGTATCGGTAACGAAGAAGATGCAGAACTTTGTTTGGGCTTCAAGCCGGATGCTGACGTTGAGGCTGGTCACACAGATGCTGAAGGTTACAAAGGTATCTTCCAGCAGATGATGAAAGAATTCGGATTCAAATATGTAGTTTCTACTTTGCGCGAATCTTTCTCTGCTACTCACAACGGTTGGAAAGCTATGATCTACAACGGAGAAGAATTCTATACTTCAAAACGTTATGATATCGATCCGATTATCGACCGTGTAGGTGGTGGTGACTCTTTCTCTGGCGGTATCATCCATGGTTTGATGACTAAACCTAATCAGGGTGCTGCTCTTGAATTCGCTGTTGCTGCATCTGCATTGAAACATACTATCAATGGTGACTTCAACCTTGTTTCTATAGAAGAAGTAGAAGCATTGGCTGGTGGTGATGCAAGCGGCCGCGTACAGAGATAAGCTTATTTACGATTGGACGATTTACTATTTACGATTTAATACTTTTGCGTAATGACAACTATTGAACTTAAAAATAGACTAAAGGAATTAGCAATACGTATTATTCGATTAGTAGATAAGTTGCCCAATACTCCTGCTGGTAGAGCTATCGGTAATCAAATCATTCGTTCGGGTACATCTCCTGCTGCCAATTATAGAGCTGCATGTTTAGGAAAATCAGATAAAGATTTTCTTAATAAATTGAAGATGGTGGAAGAAGAATTGGATGAGACTTTATATTGGCTAGAATTATTAATGGAAGTTCAATTGGTTAAATCAGAATTGTTAGTTGATTTATACAAAGAAAATGAGGAACTTTTAAAAATAATAGTTAGCTCGATAACCACTATGAAAGGCCGGATGAATAATAAATAGCAAAAGTATTAAATAGTAAATTGTAAATAATAAAATAGTAAATAATAAGATGGCAAAATTCGATAAAATAGCCGTATTGAATAAGATCGGCTCTACAGGAATGGTTCCTGTATTCTATCACAAAGATGCAGAAGTTGCAAAGAAAGTAGTAAAGGCTTGTTATGACGGTGGTGTTCGTGCTTTTGAATTCACAAACCGTGGTGACTTCGCACAGGAAGTATTTGCTGAAATCGTTAAGTTCGCAGCAAAAGAATGTCCTGAAATGGCAATCGGTATCGGTTCTATCGTTGATCCGGCTACTGCTGCTATGTACTTGCAGCTGGGTGCTAACTTCGTAGTAGGTCCGTTGTTTAATCCTGAAATTGCTAAGGTATGTAACCGTCGTTCGGTAGCTTATACTCCGGGATGCGGTTCTGTATCAGAAGTAGGTTTTGCGCAGGAAGTAGGTTGCGATCTTTGCAAAGTATTCCCGGGTGATGTTTACGGAACTAACTTCGTGAAAGGCTTGATGGCTCCGATGCCATGGTCTAAGCTGATGGTGACAGGTGGGGTAGAACCTACTAAAGAAAACCTGACTGCATGGATCAAAGCTGGTGTATTCTGCGTAGGTATGGGCTCTAAATTGTTCCCGAAAGATAAAGTGGCAGCAGAAGACTGGGCTTATGTAACTGCAAAATGTGAAGAAGCTCTCGGTTATATTGCCGAAGCTCGTAAATAAGATTAGAGAGCGAAAGCTGTCTATAATAAAAAGAGGTTGATGCGACAGCCTCTTTAAAATATGCCTCGAGGGTTAGTTAGTTTAGTTAGTATATGAGGCATATTTTCATTTTGTTTAAAGGTGTTTAAAGGGGATAAGCCATCGGGATGATTCATTCATTTCGGTGGCTTGTTTTTTCTGGAGGGGAGCCGTTACTATTGCCGAAAGTGGAATGGGGATGAACCAATCTCCCAATAAGATGTTTTTTAGGTAGTAGATGTAATAACAATATATAATATGGAATCTCATCATCACGAACATAATCATCAGTTGACATCGCTCAATAAGGCTTTTATCATAGGCATCACTCTGAATATTGCTTTTGTTATCGTAGAATTCGGAGTAGGGTTTTATTATAATTCTCTGGGATTGCTTTCCGATGCCGGGCATAACTTGGGTGATGTAGCCAGTCTGGTGCTTGCTATGTTGGCTTTCCGGTTGCAGAAAGTTCATCCCAATAGCCGTTACACGTATGGATATAAGAAGAGTACGATTCTTGTCTCTTTATTAAATGCAGTTATATTATTGGTTGCCGTGGGCATTATTATTGCCGAGAGTGTAGATAAATTGTTCCACCCGGTTTCCGTAGATGGTTCTGCCATCGCATGGACAGCCGGGGTGGGAGTGGTCATCAACGCACTGACTGCCTGGCTCTTTATGAAAGATAAAGATAAGGACCTGAATGTGAAAGGAGCTTATCTGCACATGGCAGCAGATGCATTGGTGTCTGTCGGTGTAGTTGTTTCCGGCATTATCATCACCTATACAGGATGGAGCATTATTGACCCGATTATCGGACTTGGCATTGCTGTTATCATTATTGTCTCTACTTGGGGATTGCTTCACGATAGCCTCCGGTTGTCGTTGGATGGAGTACCGGTGGGGATAGACGCTCAAAAGATACAGCAACTTATCATGGAACAACCCGGCGTGGAGAATTGCCATCACCTGCATATCTGGGCGTTAAGCACAACGGAAACCGCTTTGACTGCCCATATTGTTATTGACAATATCACACAGTTGGAAGAAGTGAAACAGCATATAAAGGAAGCACTTGAAGAGGCAGGTATTCATCATGCCACTTTGGAGTTTGAAGACGAAAGGACTACTTGCTGCAAGGAATGTTGTGAGGATTAAATAAAATCCGTACCTTCGCGCCCTTAAACTAACTAACCTTTATTTTTTATGTTTACTGACTTATTGCATTCCTCTTATTTTTCCCTTTTCCTGATTGTCGCATTGGGATTTATGCTGGGAAGAATTAAAATTAAGGGGTTATCTCTCGATGTGTCGGCAGTTATTTTCATTGCCCTTCTTTTCGGGCATTTTGGTGTTATCATTCCTAAAGAATTAGGAAACTTCGGCTTGGTGCTCTTCATTTTTACCATCGGTATTCAGGCAGGGCCCGGATTCTTCGATTCTTTCCGTAGCAAAGGAAAGACGCTTATTCTCATCACTATGCTTATTATTTGTTCCGCCTGTCTTACTGCAGTCGGACTGAAATATGCATTTGATATCGATACACCGAGTGTTGTCGGTCTGATTGCCGGAGCGCTGACTAGTACGCCGGGTTTGGCTGTTGCCATCGACAGTACCAATTCTCCTCTGGCATCCATTGCTTACGGTATCGCATATCCGTTTGGAGTGATCGGCGTGATTCTGTTTGTCAAGCTGTTGCCTAAAATCATGCGGGTGGATTTAGATAAAGAAGCCCGTCGCCTGGAGATAGAACGTCGCGGACAATTCCCGGAATTGACTACTTGTATTTATCGCGTCACTAATGCGAATGTGTTCGATCGCAGCTTGGTGCAAATTAATGCGCGTGGTATGACAGGTGCTGTCATTTCACGTCTGAAACACAATGATGAAATATCCATTCCTACCGCCCATACGGTGTTGCATGAAGGAGACTACATACAAGCCGTAGGCAGCGAAGAGTCACTGGATCAACTGGCTGTGTTGGTAGGCAATAGAGAAGAAGGTGAACTGCCTTTGGATAAAACACAGGAAATAGAGTCTTTGTTGTTGACTAAAAAAGACATGATAAACAAACAACTGGGTGATTTGAACTTACAGAAAAACTTTGGTTGTACAGTGACTCGTGTTCGTCGAAGCGGTATTGATTTATCTCCGTCTCCCGATCTAGCCTTGAAGTTTGGTGATAAACTGATGGTAGTCGGTGAGAAAGAGGGACTTAAAGGAGTAGCCCGCCTGTTGGGAAATAATGCGAAGAAACTATCTGATACGGACTTTTTCCCCATTGCAATGGGTATTGTATTGGGCGTGTTATTCGGCAAAATAAATATCTCTTTCTCTGATAGCCTGTCATTCTCACCGGGACTGACCGGGGGAGTTTTGATGGTAGCTCTTGTGTTGAGTGCGATAGGTAAGACAGGACCCATTATCTGGTCTATGTCCGGACCTGCCAATCAGTTGTTGCGCCAGTTAGGTCTGCTTCTTTTCCTTGCCGAAGTGGGAACTTCTGCCGGTAAGAATCTGGTAGCTACCTTCCAGGAAAGCGGATTATTGATGTTCGGAGTAGGAGCCGCCATCACATTGGTGCCAATGCTTGTTGCAGCCATTGTCGGACATTTCGTATTTAAAATCAGTCTGCTCGATTTGCTGGGAACTATTACAGGAGGGATGACAAGTACTCCGGGACTCGCTGCTGCCGACTCGATGGTGGATAGCAATATTCCGAGCGTAGCTTACGCAACTGTTTATCCGATTGCCATGGTATTCTTAATTCTGTTTATTCAAGTAATAGCCTCGGCTGTATATTAACAGAATTTCATATAATAATTGATTGTTAAATAAATAGTTCGTATCTTTGCCGCCTCAAAGAAAAAAATGAGGTGAAACGATTGTTATTGAATATTACACGCTACTTCTTGCCGATACTGTTTGTATCGTATCTGGTAAGCTTTACATTCTTTGCCCACGTGCATGTGGTCAATGGCGTGACAATCGTCCATTCACACCCGTTTAAGAAAGGGGCGGCACATGAACATTCTACAGTCGAACTACAGCTGATTCATTGTCTGTCTCACTTAACGGCAGACGGTGCGGCTGTTGTTTTTGCTCTTTCCCTTTTTATTCCTTTCTTATTATGCTTGTTGCCCGGACGTTCGCAACACACTCACTATCACTGTCCGTATCATGGGGTAGTGGGACTTAGGGCACCCCCGGTTATTCGTTTCTCTATTCTTTAAATGATGATACCGTACCTTGCATGAGGTACGGGCATTATCTGTCTATCCATGTAAATACTTATCGAAAACGAATAACAAACGAAAAATGAAGAATTACATCTTTTCGCTTGTCTGCTTGTGCTGCACATTGTTGCCTGCCCTCGAAGGACAAGCTCATGAATATCCTAATCATCCCGAATTACGTAAGTCAGATGCCAATATCGTTGGCCATATTCTTGATAAAAATACAAAAGAGCATTTACCCTATATTACAGTCGCCTTGAAAGGTACGACCATCGGAACTGTGACCGATGCTACCGGGCATTATTTTTTGAAGAATCTTCCCGAAGGTAATTTTGTGCTGGAGGTCAGTTCGGTGGGATATAAAACCGTCAGACGGAATGTGACGCTGAAGAAAGGGCGTACATTGGAAGAAGATTTCGAGATAGAAGAAGATGCGGTTGCTTTGGATGGCGTAGTCGTATCTGCCAATCGTAATGAAACCACCCGCCGTCTGGCTCCGACACTGGTGAATGTAGTAGATTTGAAAATCTTTGAGAATACCAATTCTACGACTTTGGCGCAAGGCTTGAGCTTTCAGCCGGGTGTTCGTGTAGAGTCCAATTGTCAGAATTGCGGTTTCCAGCAAGTGCGTATCAATGGACTGGATGGCCCTTATACGCAAATCCTGCTCGATTCCCGTCCCATTTTTAGTGCGCTTTCCGGTGTGTATGGTATCGAACAGATTCCTGCCAGCATGATAGAACGTGTGGAAGTGATGCGTGGAGGCGGCTCGGCACTGTTCGGCTCATCTGCCATTGCCGGTACAATCAATATCATCACCAAAGAACCGATGCGCAACTCTGGTATGTTATCTCATACGATTACGGGAATTGGCGATGGCGACGTTTTCGACAACAGTACGGCATTGAATGCGTCTCTCGTGACGGACGACCAGCGTGCAGGTCTGTATATCTTCGGTCAGAACCGCCACCGTTCTGCGTATGACCATGACGGCGACGGATATTCCGAAATACCCAAATTGCACGGTCAGACAATTGGTTTCCGTTCGTTCCTGAAAACAACGACTTATTCGAAACTTACTTTTGAATATCACCACATGGAAGAATTCCGCAGGGGAGGAGACTTATTGAACCGCCCGCCTCATGAAGCGAATGTGGCGGAGCAGACCGAACACTCAATCAATGGCGGAGGACTGAAGTTCGATTATTTCTCCCCTAACGAGAACCATCGTTTCAATGTGTTTGCATCTGCACAGCATATCAATCGCGACAGCTATTATGGTCCAGGTGACAGAGACCCTTTGGATGCTTACGGAAACACCACTGACTTGAACTGGATGGCAGGCTCACAGTATGTCTACAGCTTCGGCAAATGCATCTTCATGCCTTCCGACCTGACTGCCGGAATAGAGTTCAATCAGGACAAACTGGAAGATAACATGTGGGGATACAACCGCACGGTAGACCAGAAAGTGAATATCGGTAGTGCTTTCCTTCAGAACGAATGGAAAAATGATCATTGGGGATTCCTGATTGGCGGCCGTTTGGATAAGCATAATCTGATTGACCATGTGATATTCAGTCCGCGTGCCAACTTGCGTTATAATCCGACAGAAAACATCAATCTTCGTTTTAGTTACTCATCCGGCTTCCGTGCTCCGC
This sequence comes from Bacteroides sp. D22, assembly GCF_000163675.1. Taxonomy (NCBI): domain Bacteria; kingdom Pseudomonadati; phylum Bacteroidota; class Bacteroidia; order Bacteroidales; family Bacteroidaceae; genus Bacteroides; species Bacteroides sp. D22. The sequence continues at coordinate 20,923 of NZ_GG774812.1, forward strand.
AGGCTTTCGACGAAGATTTGCATGTGGAAAATGTAGGCGGTAATGTAGCGATGGTTGAACTGGCGGATAATCTGAAAGAAGAAAGATCACAGAGCTTGAGTGCTTCGGCAGATATTTATCATCGTTTTGGTGCGTTTCAGGTTAACTTCCTGGTAGAAGGATTCTATACAAAGTTGTCGGATGTTTTTGCCCTTACCGACGGAGAGGTAGTGGATGGAATTCTGACACGTACCCGTCACAATGCATCAGGAGCGCAAGTTCTGGGATTGACACTGGAAGGAAAGATGGCTTACCTGAATAAAATCCAAGTTCAGGCGGGAGTCACTCTGCAACAGAGCCATTACAGCAAACCGCACATCTGGAACAAAGAAGCTCCGGCGGTGAAGAAAATGATGCGTACGCCAAATACTTACGGCTATTTTACAGCAACCTACACCCCGATAAAACCGTTATCTATCGCTCTTTCCGGTACCTATACCGGTTCGATGCTGGTTCCCCACGAGCCGGTTCCGGGATTCCTTGAAAATCCGATAACGGTGAATACCAAAGACTTTTTCGATATCGGTTTGAAAGCTGCTTATGACTTCAAACTTTACAAGTCGATGAACCTCCAGTTGAATGCCGGCATACAGAATATTTTCAATGCCTATCAGGACGACTTCGATAAAGGAGCTGACCGTGACTCCGGCTATATCTATGGTCCGTCACTTCCGAGAAGCTTCTTTGCCGGGGTGAAGATCAGTTATTAAGATTCGGTTAAGATTTAAAATCGTTATAAATAGGGATTGTTTTGCATGGAGACAATCCTTATCTTTGCAAAAAAACAAACTAAACCCTGACTTTACTGCACAGAATAGATGTGCAAGATTACCGGATGAAACAATTGTACCTACATATAATGAAGTGGTTTTTGCCTGTACTGTTTATCTCGTACATGGCAGGAATCACTTTATTTACTCACTCCCATGTAGTAAACGGGGTAACGATTGTCCATTCGCATCCATTTAAAAAAGGCAGTGAACATAGCCATACGACGGTTGAATTCCAACTCATTCACCTGTTGAATCATGTATTGGTGACAGACAGCGGATTAATACCTACATTCGCGGTCGCTGCTTTATCTCTATTATGTATCCTGTTTATCCGCCCGCAAGTTGAGCCATATCACCGTTCTTGTCCGGGCGTCATATCTCTTAGAGCACCTCCTGTCGCTTAGTCTATCTTTTCGGGAACAGTATTCATCAGTTAGGAACAACGATTAATGATCGCTGCTTCCCTTTCCCTTATTATTATTTTTGATTTTAAACATTAAAAGACTAACGACAATGAAGAAATATCTTTTAGTCCTGGCCGGCCTGTATTGTGTCCTGTCATACGCATTGGCTGAACATCCGGACTACCCTGAACTGAAAAAATCCGATGCGAACATCATAGGCCATGTACTGGATAAGAAAACGAAAGAGCACCTTCCTTACATCACCATTGCACTGAAAGGAACAACGATAGGAACCGTGACCGACGCTACCGGACATTATTTTTTGAAGAATTTGCCGGAAGGTAACTTTATACTGGAGGTTAGCTCGGTCGGCTACAAGACCGTGACCCGCAACGTGACTCTGAAAAAAGGAAAGACACTGGAAGAGGATTTTGAAATAGAAGAGGACGCGATTGCTTTGGATGGGGTAGTGGTTTCCGCCAACCGCAGTGAAACGACGCGCCGTTTGGCTCCTACTTTGGTAAATGTCGTCGATCTGAAGCTATTTGAAACGACTAACTCTTCCACTTTATCGCAAGGGCTGAACTTTCAGCCCGGTGTACGTGTAGAGACAAACTGCCAGAATTGTGGTTTCCAGCAAGTCCGCATCAATGGACTGGACGGACCGTATACGCAGATTTTGATAGATTCCCGTCCCGTATTCAGTGCCCTTTCCGGAGTGTATGGCCTGGAACAGATTCCCGCCAGCATGATTGAACGCGTAGAAGTGATGCGTGGGGGAGGTTCCGCCTTGTTCGGCTCTTCGGCCATTGCAGGAACCATCAATATAATCACCAAAGAGCCTTTGCGCAATTCCGGCCAGCTGTCGCACACCCTTACTGCTTTAGGGGGCGGCTCCTCATTCGATAACAATACCTCCCTGAATGCTTCATTAGTGACGGACGATCATCGTGCCGGACTGTATATCTTTGGTCAGAACCGTCACCGGTCCGGATATGATTATGACGGAGACGGATTCACCGAACTACCTAAATTGAAGAATCAGACAGTGGGCTTCCGCTCTTATCTGAAAACAAGCACTTACTCCAAACTAACCTTCGAATATCACCACATGCAGGAATTCCGTCGGGGAGGGGATATGTTGGACCGTCCTCCTCACGAAGCCCATATTGCAGAGCAGTTGCAACATTCGATTGATGGTGGAAGTTTGAAGTTCGATTATTTCTCGCCAGATGAAAAGAACCGTCTAAGTATCTTTGCGTCAGCCGCCAATACAGATCGGGACAGTTATTACGGACCGGGTAACGATCCTCTGAAAGCCTATGGAAAAACAACGGATTTAACCGCTATGGGCGGCGCGCAGTATGTACATACGTTTGATAAGTGTTTTTTTATGCCTTCTGACCTCACGGCAGGACTTGAATATAACCGTGATCGTCTGAAAGATAATATGTGGGGATATGACCGCCACACGGATCAGACGGTAAATATTTACAGTGCTTTTCTGCAGAACGAGTGGAAGAACGACCGTTGGGGCATTCTGATCGGTGGTCGTCTGGATAAGCATAACATGGTAGATAATGTCATCTTTAGCCCCCGTGCCAACTTGCGTTTCAACCCGACACAGAATATAAACCTGCGTTTGAGCTATTCATCCGGATTCCGTGCTCCGCAGGCTTTTGATGAAGATATGCATATTGAAAATGTGGGCGGAACAGTGGCAATGATTGAGCGTGCGAAGAACTTGAAAGAAGAGAAATCCCAAAGTTTCAGTGCGTCCGCAGATATGTATCACCGTTTCGGAGTATTCCAGACGAATTTCTTGATCGAGGGCTTTTATACAAGACTGACAGATGTCTTCGTGTTGGGCGAACCTTATGACCGTGGCGATGGGATATTGGTAAAACCACGCAGTAACGGTCCCGGCGCGAAAGTGATGGGGCTAACGCTGGAGGGCAAAGTGGCTTATCTTTCCATCCTGCAAATACAAGCGGGACTCACTTTGCAACGCAGCCGATACGATGAACCTCATAAATGGCATGACGACGCACCGGCAGAAAAGAAAATTTTCCGTACTCCCGATACATATGGTTACTTCACAGCTACTTATACTCCCATCAAACCTTTATCCATTGCCCTGTCAGGAACTTATACCGGGAGAATGTTAGTGCAACGCATGGATATCACCGCCGAGAACGCCGAACTGGGCGCAATGCCCGAACGAAAGGCGGAAGCCATCCGTACACCCCGTTTCTTCGATTTGGGAGTGAAACTGGCTTATGACTTCAAGCTATACAAAACAGTCGATTTGCAACTAAACGGCGGAGTTCAGAACCTCTTTGAGTCTTATCAGAAGGACTTTGATAGAGGAGCTAATCGGGATTCCGGCTATATTTACGGGCCTTCTCTGCCGAGAAGTTTCTTTGCCGGAGTGAAGATTAGCTATTAGGTTGTTTCTATACGATTTTGCAGACTTGTCGAGTTTTACAGGGTGTAACTAGTCGGTTTCTCGTCAAGATTCATTAACTTTGTCGGGAAAATAAATGCTAAGCAATGGATATACCGGCTTTACACACACTAACAAACGGCATTATTATCGGAATATGTCTGTCTATATCTTTCGGTCTTGTCTGCTTCAAGCAGATGGCGCACGCCATTAATCCCAAATACAGGCGTGCATGCCATTTCTTCATCGCTGCTTCTCTCATTATCGCTGCCGGTCATTTGGCGGAGTTGCTGGTTGACGGGTTCGGCGTATACCGGTCGTTGGACTTATTCTCAATATTGGTGTTGGTGCTTGCTTCTTCGCAGGCGTTGATGTTCACGTTTATGTTGATATTGCTGTTCGACAGCAGATACGTCACTTTTGCCAATGTGATGAAGCATGCGGCGCCTTCGCTCGTTTTCATTCTGCTGTATGTGGTGAGTTGCTGCATTGAAGCGGACGTCTGTGTATATTCTTTAGCAGAATGGCGTGCGTGTGTCGTTCACAATCTCCCGTTGGCAGTGCGGACCTTGTTCGGTGTCACCTATACCGTACAACTGTTCGTTTACGTCCGCCTCTTTTGCCCTAAAAAACACCGCTACATCACGCATTTAAAAGAATTGACCGGAGAGTGTATCTCAAAACTGGAACTCCGGTGGACGATGCGCGCTTTCCTTTATGCGTTGAGTATCGGCATTGGCGCATGGGTTTTACTTGTCTGTCCGGGACCGATACCCGAGTTTAGTTTCAGTTTCCTTATCGTGGTTTTCTATCCTGCTTTTGCATGGCTGTACACTAACTATCATTACACTTACGAGATGCTACGCCGTTTTATCGTCGAACAGGATGGAAAACTGTCCCAACCACCGCTCGAAGCCGATATGGGCGACCTCATCTGTTACCTGCAATCCGGCGATAGCAACCACTTGTTTGAAGAGCTCGAAGCCTATCTGCAGAAAGAACAACCGTACCTCGACTACAACTTCAAGCGTGACGACCTGATTAAAGCTCTTGGCACAAACGAGCGTAATCTCTCCGCCGCTGTGGGGCGTGCCACAGGACTGACCTTGCAAAATTATCTTCTCCGCCTGCGCATCCGTCATGCCATGGACTTGCTCCTGCTTCCGGACTACGCGAACCACACAATCGAAGACATTGCCGGAGCGTCGGGCTTCAAGGCAATGCGCACCTTCAACCGCAATTTCCGCGAATTGGTAAAAATGACTCCTACTGAGTTCCGCCAACAAAAGTCTGTACTTTAAAGGAGAAGGCGATACTCTTTTATCATCAAATGCTGTTGTTTCCATCAATGCATAGGTAGAAGTTTCTCCGAACAATGGAATTTCCGGCAATCCTGCAAGATTTGCAGGATTTTGGCTATACAATGCAGGATTTTGGCTATACCTTTTCGTTGTTGCATATTATTTTTGTCCGAAAAGAGAACACGATTTATTCACCCTTTTAGAAAGACAAAAGACGTATGAAACAACTAAGAATCTTTTTCCTCTGCCTTATGGCAGCAACGTTGGCAACCGCCTGTGGCGACGACAACAATGACGACAACTCCGTGCCCGTAGAGAGCATCACCCTCAATCATGAGACTCTGACCCTGAAATCGGGAGCGACCGAAACGCTGGTTCCCACCATTGTCCCCGACCGGGTGACTGCCGAATCCGTAGTATGGAGCAGTGACAAAACTTCCGTAGCCACCGTAAGTAAAGACGGACTGGTGACCGCCGTAGCTGAAGGAACAGCTACCATCACCGCCACCGCACGCGAAAAGTCCGCCACCTGCCTTGTGACGGTCAGCAACAAGACGCTTGTCACTACCGCAGCCGAACTGAAAACCGCTATTGAAACGGCAGACGGCACTGCGGATGCACCAACACAAATCATCCTCGGTGGAAGTTTTGAGGTTGCTGCGGATGCAGAGCATTTTGCCTTTTCAATAGACGGCAAACACATTGCTATTGACGACGGAAATAATCCTATCAGCGGCGATAATTATAGTATTTCCCGTACCGCTAGCGACAAAAGCCTTTTTGAGCTTACAAACGGCGCGTCATTGAAGCTGACCAACCTCAACATTTATGGAAATGCTGATGCCCATTTAGCTGAAGTCGCCTGCATATTTGTTAGGGCGTCTTGCAAACTAACGCTGGGTAACGGCTTCGAACTATATTCCGGCAATGGGAATGATAATGACCAGCTAATTGGTATCTCTGTCGGTGATAATGCCACGCTCATTATGGAAGGCGATGCTGAAATCTCCAAAAGCATAAAGGGGCAGGAAGTGCTTGTTGCCCCTACAGGAATACTGCAACTGAAAGGCGGAAAAATAAAAGCAAGGGAGGAGGGAACGTATGGGAGTGAACGGAGCCTCTGTCTGCAAGCTGCGATTAATGGCAATCAAGTGACCATCCCCACCGTTACGGTTGAAAACGAACTTCCGGCGGATTCTGATTTTAAATTAGATCTATATGATTACTTGTTGAGTCGTTCCACTGTCCGGCCAGGAGCCGAAACCGTTGTTAAGGGAACCGACAGCTACACCTTGACTGACAGTGATCTTATGAAGTTCCATCTGATGACTAATACTACTGGGGGCATGACATATGACAGTTATCTCGAACTTTATCTGGACGGTAATGCTATCAAGATACGTGCGAAATGACAAGCAGCACAGAACGTAACTAATAAATAGATATTCACTTTCCTTAAAACAATCATTATCATGGCAACAAACGAAAAAATCACGCTCAATGTTGACCTTTACGACAACATCATGACCGAGCAAAAAGGCGACTACACCGGACGCGCACGCATCACAGGCAGTCTGCACAACAAAGAAATCGCAGCACGCATCATCAAGGAGCGTACCGAGTACCGGCAGGAAACCATCGAGAACATCCTCGACCTTGCCGACCAGAAGAAGGTGGAAGCCATCGCCGAAGGGAAGAGCGTGGTAGACGGTGTGGGACAGTACATCGTCACCGTACGCGGTTCGTTCCTCGGGGAGAACGCCCAGTTTGACGCCACGAAGCACTCGCTCGGTGTGTCCTACACACCGGGACAACTGCTGCGCGACCAGCTCAAAGCCGTAAAAGTAATCTGCAACGGGCTGGCACAGACGGGGCCGGTCATCAACTCCATCACCGACTCCGTGACGAAGAGTATCAGCCAGGTCATCACTTCCGGCGGTCCTGCCGTTATCAGCGGAAGCAACATTAAAATCCTCGGTGACGACCCTTCGGTCGGCATCTATCTCACCAAAGACGAAGAGGGAGCCGTCCCGTTGAAAGTGTCCGTCATCGTTCACAACGCACCGTCACAACTCACCATCATGCTACCTGCCATAGAAGCCGGAAAGCTCTATGCGCTAAGCATCACGACACAATATAGCGGAAGCAACAAGGCATTGAAAACGCCACGCTCTTACCGTTTCCCGATTCTGCTGGGTGACGAAAACGCGGGTGGTGGCGGTGGCGGTGGCGAAGCGCCCGACCCTGAAATCCCCGGAGGAGGTGAAGCCCCCGACCCGGCTGCATAAAGAAGCAGGTCACGAATGAGGACGGACAGTCCGGCTGCAGACAGCGCATCCGCCCTCATGGCAAACAAAAAAGCGGCAGCCTTTCATAATTTACCCTTTTAAAGAAAACAGAAAGACGCATGAAACAACTAAGAATCTTTTTCCTCTGCCTTGTGGCAGCAACGTTGGTAACCGCCTGCGGCGGCGACGACAAAGACAACTCTACACCGGTAGAGAAAATCACCCTTGACAAGGACAAACTGACGTTTGTGGCTCAATGGAAGATGCGGCCATCCCATTTTCCCGAAGGTGGATTCACGGTGGTGAAAGGAGACGGATACACCTTAACCCAACTCGATCTTGAGAAAATCACCTCATTGGAAATGGACGTCACCGGTAGTTCTGTAACCTCTGAAAACTGCGAACTGGTACTGGATACAGCCGAAAATGCCATCAAGCTGCGTATCAAAGCAACAGCCTATTGAATACGTAAAACCGGAACGGCGGAAAGGGATGTGTGCCGCAGTAGGCTGGGGAGACGTGCCGCAGCAGGCTAGGGAAGCATGCCACAGCAGGCAAGGGGAGCATGCCACAACAAGTTAGGGAAACGCACCACAGCAAGCTGTGGCAATACACCCTAATTTCCCGGCTACGACAGCACAGAACACGCAAAAAGGCAGCAGTTACTCACAGACGAGAGCAACTGCTGCCTTTTTCATGTGTCACATCATATCCTTGTCTACTTCAAGCAAGTGGCGTACGCTGTTAATCCGTTTCGATTTTCCAGTCTCCAATCGTTCTCGTGGTACTGTCGAAGTTGATGCCGACCTTCACCACTTTCCGGTGGTCTGCCTCATAAGGAATCGCATACCCTTTGCTGTTAATCTGCGCTAAAGCCTCTTCTGCGGTGCCGTTCATTTTAAATTCAAGTATATAAATAGCATCCTGCATTTTGATAACCACGTCCGCCCGTCCGACAGCGCTTTTGACTTCGGTATCCACATATTGTCCCATCAAGCGGAACAGAAGATAGAATATAGTTTGATAATGTTTTTCCTCTTTGTTGTTTAGGTCGTTCGGAATAGAGGCGAAGAAAGACCGGGTGCGTTCAAGGCAAGATTCAAGGTTTCCTTTCATTAAATCACGCACAAAGGACACTACATAAAAGTTGCTTTCGCGCGTAGGTTGGTAAAGATAAGAAGGGATGAGCGACTCGATAAAGCCGATTCTTACTTCCTCGTTCGGGTAGCCTAATGTATAGGTACGAAAGAAAGCATCGTACGACTTGATTGTGAGATAACCGCTTTGGTAGAGCACCGGAATTGGGTCGGTGAGACAATCCGTAGCCTTGTCGAAGTCTTCCGGCTTGGCGTCCATACGGTCGAGCAGACGGATATCAAAGTTCATTTGTTGCAGGAGTTCTATCAGAAAGGTAGGGGTACCGGTAGAAAACCAGTAGTTCTCATAACTCTTTTGGGCAAAAGCATTAATCAGGCTGAAAGGATTGTACACATCCACACAGGATTTACTGAAATGATATCCGTCATATTGCTTCTTCAAGTGGGCACACGCCTCTTCATACGTTTCATCGTTGGCTTGTGCCATCTGTTCGACATCAATTTTCATCTGTGTCAGCAGTTCCTGTTCGGTGATACCGCAGATAGTGCTGTAATTATCGCTCATGCTGACGTTCTGAAGATTGTTAAGTTCGCTGAATATGCTCATCTGGCTGAATTTGCTGATGCCCGTCAGGAAGAGGAAGCGAAGATATTTACCTGACTTTTTTAAGGGGCTGAAGAAGTCGCGCATGATACCACGAATCTCATGCTGCAACTCATGGTTATTGTTACTGTCCAGCATCGGGGCGTCATATTCGTCCACTAATACGACAACCTGCTGCCCGGTTTGCTCATAAGCGCGGCGGATGATACCTTCCAGACGTAAACTAAATGTGTCTTCGCCTTCCTGACGTCCGTAGACGTTTTCCCAAAGTAACAGCTGAACATTGATAGATGCGCGAAGTGACTCTGCTTCCATATATTTACTGCCGCTAAAGTCGATATGTAGCACCGGATACACTGTCCAGTCTTTCTCTAACTGCTCCATGTCCAGTCCGTTGAAAAGTTCTTTCTTTCCCAGAAAATAGGCTTCGAGCGTAGAGACAAGCAGACTTTTCCCGAAACGACGGGGACGACTCAGGAAATAAATCTTATTTGTATTGACGAGTTGATAAATCAGTGCAGTCTTATCAACATATATGTAATCATTATTGCGCAAATCTTCAAAATCCTGTATCCCGATAGGATAGCGCCTGAATGTTCCTTCTTCCATATCAAATTTTTATTAAAATGTGAACGATGAATGCAAAGTTAAGAAAAAGAAGCGGAATAGCTTTCTTTGTTGCCGAAGATTTTCACGTGTCACACCATATCCTTGTCTACCCCGAATTTCTCATCCGTCTGGCACTCCCCGGCAGGTTCCACATGCACCAGAATATCATAGACATTATCTATCGAGCTTTCAATACTTTTCTCCACCGCCCCGGCAATCTCATGCGCTTGTGTAATCGTTATCTGCGGATTCACCTCTATATCGAGCGTAATTATATACCGGTTTCCTATCATTCTCGACCTGACCCGGTGCGGATTACTTGCTCCCGGCACTTTCTCGACAGCTTCGAATATCTTATTATACACATTGACATCCTTCACGCCATCCATAAGCTCCACATTCGAGTCGAGAAAAATACCAATGGACGACTTGATGATAAAGAGGCTGATTATCAATCCCGTTATCGAATCGAGTATCGGCAATTTGAATATAAAAGTAAAAATCAACCCTAATAAAACTCCGGCCGAGATGACAACATCATTACGCATATTTATCGCATTCGCCGTCAGCATGGAACTGTCTATTTTCTTTCCCTGTTTGTACTGGTACGAAGCCAGCATCAGTTTGCCGACAATAGAGAATATAGTCACATAGATAGCGATAGCCGATGGTATCTCTTTCACTTCATCTGAAAAGATGCTTTGAATGGAAGATATCAGCATTTGCATACCGGCATAAAATATCACCAGTGACAGAATCTTTGTCGCGATGCCTTCCGCTTTCTCATAACCGAATACATATTTCTTTGAAGGAGGACGGTTGATGAGGCGTGCCGTAAAAATCATAACGATAGAGATAACGACGTCGGTTGCCGAGTCGATACCGTCGCCTACTACCGCCAAACTACCGGCCCATAAACCGATGAAGATTTTTGATGCGGACAGGATTGCATTGCCAATGGTGCTAATCCATGAGGTTTTGATTAAGATGTTCTCTCTTGACATTGAAGTGACTCTTTATAATTAATTGTTTGATTGAGATTGGCTAGCAAAGATAAACATTTATAGGAGTCTGTGACGTCAAGTCGCAAAAAAAACTTTTTCCGGGCTTTTAGTAGTTTCTATGTTTTAGTTGTATTATATATAGATGGTCAATTAAAGACAGGACAAATCATTTATTAAATAGTTAACCGCATGTTCAAAAAACTAAGTAGTTCTTTACTCATTGTATCAGCTTGTGTTTTTTCTTCTTGTACGCCCACCGTCAAGCAAGAGATTGCAATCCTACCTACCCCCGTTAGTCTGACCGAGCAGTCTGGCTCGTTTGTTTTAAAAGATGGAATGAAGATTGGGGTTTCCGATCAGTCCTTGTTTCCGGCTGTCGGGTATCTGCAGGAGATTCTTCGGAATGTCATATCGTCTTCTGTTGAAGTCACTACCGATCAGAATCAGGTAGATATGTATTTCCAGTTGAAAGATACCGGTGGAAAGCCCGGCTCTTATAAACTTGAGTCTACACCGGAGTCTGTTCGGGTAGAGGCAACTGACTATTCGGGCTTTATTTCTGCGATTACTACTATTCGCCAGTTGCTTCCTGCAACGATAGAAGTACAGGGAGAAAAACAAACTTATTCGATTCCTGCCGTGCAAATAGAAGATGCCCCCCGTTTTGAATGGCGTGGATTTATGCTGGATGCTTCCCGTCATTTCTGGAATAAAGATGAGGTGAAGCATGTACTGGATCTGATGTCTTTGTATAAACTCAATAAATTCCACTGGCACCTGTCCGACGACCAAGGTTGGCGTATAGAGATCGAGAAGTACCCGTTGCTTACGGAAAAAGGGGCCTGGCGTAAATTCAATACGCAGGATCGTACCTGTATGGCACGTGCGAAAGAGGAAGATAATACCGATTTCCTGATTCCGGAAGATAAGATACGCATTGTGGAAGGAGATACGCTGTATGGAGGCTATTATACTCACGATGATATCAAAGAAATTGTAGCCTATGCTGCACAAAGAGGAATTGATGTCATTCCCGAGATTGATATGCCGGGACATTTCCTGGCGGCTATCGGTCAATATCCGGAATTGGCGTGCGACGGATTAATCGGGTGGGGGGAAACATTCTCTTCTCCTATCTGTCCGGGTAAAGATACAACGCTGGAGTTTTGTAGGAATGTGTTCAAAGAAATTTTCGAGCTTTTCCCTTATGAATATGTGCACATGGGTGGTGATGAAGTGGAGAAAGCCAACTGGAAGAAATGTCCTCTCTGTCAGAAACGTATTCGTACGGAAAAACTGGGTTCAGTAGAAGAGCTTCAGGCATGGTTTGTACGTGACATGGAGAAATTCTTCCTTGCCAACGGAAAGAAACTTATTGGTTGGGATGAAGTGGTAACCGACGGATTATCTTCCGATGCTGCTATTACATGGTGGAGAAGTTGGGCGAAAGACGCGTTGCCTACGGCGACCGCACAAAAGCAGAAAGTGATTGCTTGTCCGAATGAACATTTCTATTTTGATTATGCGCAGGATCAGAATTCAGTAAAGAAAATACTGGCGTATGATCCGTGTGCGGATGAACGGTTATCACCGGAAGAGAAGAAATACATCTGGGGTGTACAGGCTAATCTCTGGGCTGAATGGATTCCGACTATGAAACGCATTGAATATCTGATTGTTCCCCGCATGATTGCATTGAGCGAAATAGCTTGGGCAGAGCCGGCTGCTAAACCAAGTCTCGAAGAGTTTTATCGTCAGCTTGTTCCGCAGTTTAAACGGATGGATGTGATGAGGGTAAATTATCGTGTGCCCGATTTGCAGGGATTCTATAAAGTGAATGCATTTATTGATGAAACAGCAGTTGACTTGACTTGCCCGTTGCCCGGCACTGAAATACGCTATACGACAGATGGAAGTATGCCTACCAAGGAATCAGCTCTTTATGACGGTGCTTTGGAAGTGGAGGAGACTACCGATTTTGCTTTCCGTACTTTCCGTCCGGATGGTTCTCCATCGGATGTGGTGCGTACCAAGTATGTAAAGGCTCCTTATGCGGAGGCGGTGACTGCTCCGGCTGCTTTGCAGTCCGGCTTGAAAGCAGTATGGCACGATTTTCGTGGTAATCTTTGTGCGGATATTGAAGCAGCTCCTGTCAAAGGGGAGTATGTGGTGGAATCGGTATCTATCCCCGAAGAGGTGAAAGGAAATATCGGTCTGGTGTTGACCGGCTATCTGGAAGTTCCTGCCGATGGTATCTATACATTTGCCCTTCTTTCGGACGACGGTAGCACATTGATGCTCGACGGTGAATTGTTGGGAGATAATGATGGAGCACATTCGCCGGTGGAGATTATTGTGCAGAAGGCATTGAAAGCCGGGCTTCATCCGATAGAGGTGCGTTACTTCGATTGTAACGGAGGCGTATTGCAGATGGAACTGGTGAATGAAAAAAGTGAAAAAGAAGTATTGCCAAGTACGTGGCTGAAACATGAATAACTATTCTGTTGTTTTAATCATTACTTATTCGTTATAGTCTGAATAGCAAATTTCATTATTTTTAGGTATTGCTCGTCTTGCCGGTGAGCGGTACCTTTGCAGAAAATAATTGAAAACTTATGCGAATCAGTGAGAGACGAGTCGAGATTAATCATATATCAAAGGTGCACATGCACCGGATTGAATGGGATGAAGAGAGCTTATAGAAATATAAGCTCTCTTTTTTTTTGAACGATTTCGAATATTGTTCTTTTTTGAAAACAAGCGATAAGTTAAATGATTGTCGAACTTAATATAGATTGAACGTACGTTATGAGTACATTGAAAAAACTTCAGAACTACATGGGTAAACGGAAAGTGCTTTTGCCTGCGGCAATGCTACTGTCTGCCCTAAGTGCCCTGGCGGGCATGTTGCCTTATATTCTTATTTGGCTGATTGTGAGAGAACTGCTTGAATACGGAGAGATAACCTCTTCCGGTAATGTGGTGACGTATGCCTGGTGGGCGGCAGGCATGGCCGTGGCGAGTATCGTCCTTTATTTTGCCGCCTTGATGTCTTCGCATCTTGCAGCTTTTCGGGTTGAATCGAATTTGCGCAAAGAAGCCATGCGCCAGATAGTGCGTATGCCTCTCGGTTTCTTTGACATTAATACGAGCGGACGTATCCGTAAGATTATAGATGACAATGCAGGGGTTACCCATAGTTTTCTGGCACATCAGTTGCCCGACCTTGCGGCTACTTTTCTAGTGCCGTTGGTAGCTGTCATACTGATTTTTATGTTCGACTGGATACTCGGTCTGGCATGTATCGTTCCTGTAATTATTGCCATGCTGGTTATGGGATTTATGATGAATGCGGAGGGACGGCAGTTTATGAAAAGCTACATGACTTCTCTGGAGGAAATGAATACCGAACCTGTAGAGTATGTGAGAGGAATTCCCGTAGTGAAGGTTTTCCAGCAGACCATTTACTCTTTCAAGAACTTTCATCGCTGTATCATGAATTATAATAAAATGGTATTCGGCTATACACGAATGTGGGAGAAGCCGATGTCGCTCTATACCGTTATTATCAATGGCTTTGTGTTTTTCCTTGCTCCGTTGGCTATTTTGCTGATCGGTTATTCTGGTAATTATGCATCGGTATTACTTAATTTCTTCCTATTTGTTCTCATTACTCCCGTATTCTCCCAAAGTATCATGAAAAGTATGTATCTCAATCAGGCTTTGGGGCAGGCGAGTGAGGCCATCGGACGTCTTGAAAATCTGGTTGCTTATGAGCACCTGACTGTTGTAGCGCATCCACAACCGGTAAAGGAATTCAGTATTCAGTTCGAAAAGGTTTCCTTCAGCTATCCGGGAGCTAATCAAAAGGCGGTAGATGATATCAGTTTCACCATTACGCAAGGAAGGACAGTAGCTCTTGTCGGAGCTTCAGGCGGAGGGAAAACGACAATTGCCCGTCTTGTTCCCCGTTTCTGGGAGGCAACAGAAGGGAAGGTTTTAATAGGTGGCATCAATGTAAGAGAAATCGCCCCTGAAGAACTGATGAAACATATTTCTTTTGTGTTTCAGAATACAAAGCTATTTAAGACTTCTTTGCTTGAAAATATCAAATATGGTAATCCCAACGCGACAATGGAGGAAGTGGAACGGGCAGTAGATATGGCACAATGCCGGGAAATTATCAATAAACTTCCGCTCGGACTAAATACAAAGATCGGTACAGAAGGAACGTATCTCTCCGGCGGGGAACAACAACGAATCGTGCTCGCACGTGCGATACTGAAAAATGCCCCCATCATCGTACTGGACGAAGCGACTGCTTTTGCCGATCCCGAAAATGAGCATCTGATTCAGCAAGCCCTGAAAGAACTGACAAAAGGAAAAACCGTATTGATGATTGCCCACCGTCTTTCAAGCATCACGGATGCCGATAATATTCTTGTGATTGACAAGGGTAAGATTGCGGAACAAGGCACACATGCCAAACTGCTTGAAAAACAAGGTATCTATTATAATATGTGGAATGAATACCAGCAATCCGTTCGCTGGACAATAGGAAAGGAGGTTTCTAATGATTGAAGTAATAAAAAGACGTTTTGCCCTTTCAACTAAAGGAGCAAAAGATTTCTGTAAAGGTGTGTTTTTCACTACACTGCTAGATATTGTATTGATGTTGCCGGCGGTATTTGTTTTTCTCTTTCTTGAGGAATATCTTCGTCCGGTGTTTCAGCCTTCGGTTTCGGTGACGCATGGTATTCTCTACTATAGCATACTCGGTATTATCTTTATGATAGTCATGTATATATTTGCGGTATTGCAATATCGTAGCACCTATACCACCGTTTATGATGAGAGCGCGAACCGGCGTATCTCATTGGCGGAAAAACTTCGCAAGTTGCCTCTGGCTTTCTTCGGCGAAAAGAATCTTTCCGACCTTACCGCCACGATTATGGATGACTGCACTGATCTCGAACATACTTTCTCGCATGCGGTTCCCCAGTTGTTTGCTTCCATTATCAGCATTCTGCTTATTACCGTCGGTATGGCATTTTATAACTGGCAGTTGACGATTGCTTTGTTCTGGGTAGTGCCGCTTGCCGCCGCAATTCTTCTTTTCTCGAAGAAGGAAATACAGAAAAGCAATGAAAGTAATTATCTGAACAAGCGAATGGTGACTGAACATATTCAAGAAGGACTTGATACTATTCAGGAGATAAAATCTTATAATCAGGAGAGGGACTATCTGGAGAAATTGGATGCAAGCATCGATACCTATGAAAAGGTACTGACCCGTAATGAACTGGTGCTCGGCATATTGGTAAACGGTTCCCAAAGTGTATTGAAACTCGGCTTGGCAAGCGTCATTATCGTCGGTGCCAATCTCTTGGCTTCGGGGACAATCGATTTGTTTACCTATCTTATATTTATGGTGATCGGCTCGCGTGTATATGCTCCGATCAGCGAGGTGATGAATAATATTGCCGCTTTGTTCTATCTGGATGTGCGTATCAGCAGAATGAATGAGATGGAAGCATTGCCGGTACAGCATGGAACTACCGATTTTACTCCTAAAGGCTATGACATCGAGTTTCAGCAGGTAGACTTTGCTTATGAGCAGGGAAAACAAATATTGAAGAACTTGTCCTTTACTGCCCGACAAGGCGAAAAAACAGCTTTGGTGGGTCCTTCGGGCAGTGGCAAGAGTACGGCAGCCAGGTTGGCAGCACGTTTTTGGGATATTCAGTCGGGAAAGATTACCCTCGGCGGACAGGATATCAGCCGGATTGATCCTGAAACGTTACTGACGAACTATTCCGTTGTTTTTCAGGAAGTAGTTCTTTTTAATGCTTCCATCATGGATAATATCCGTATTGGCAAACGGGATGCTACGGATGAGGAAGTCCGGAGAGTTGCCCGCCTAGCACAATGTGATGAGTTTGTCACTAAAATGCCGCAGGGATATCAGACGATTATCGGTGAGAACGGGGAAACATTGTCAGGTGGTGAGCGGCAGCGTATTTCCATCGCCCGCGCTTTGTTGAAGGATGCTCCAATTGTTTTGCTGGATGAGGCTACTGCTTCGCTCGATGTGGAAAATGAAACCAAGATACAGGCAGGCATATCGGAATTGGTACGTAACAAAACAGTACTGATTATTGCGCACCGTATGCGAACCGTTGCCAATGCCGACAAAATTGTAGTATTGGAGAATGGAAGTGTTGCTGAAATGGGAACACCGGAGGAATTGAAAAAGAAAAATGGTATATTTGCCCGGATGGTGAACAGACAGGTTACAAATATGAATGGATAAATAGCAGTGATACTATGCAGTTTTTGAAGGGAGATATACAAGAGCGAATCTTGAAGGTAGCCGAAGAAGTGTTTCTGGAAAAGGGATACAAGGATGCCTCTATGCGTGAAATAGCTTCGAGGGCAGGGATGACGGTGAGTAATATCTATCATTATTTCACCAATAAAGATGAGATATTCCGTACGATTCTGAAACCGGTATTGAATGATCTGTATGCTATGATTTATAATCATGATGCCGATCAGATGACAATCGATGTCTTTATGGATTCGGATTACCAGAAAACATCTGTACGGGAATATATCAGATTAGTCTCTGAACATCGTGACCGTTTACGGCTGCTGCTTTTTCAGGCACAAGGTTCTGTTTTGGAGAACTTCCGTTCCGAATATACGGATTTGATGACGCGTACGATTTCTGTCTTTTTTCAAGGAATGAAACAGAAATATCCGCATATCAATATAGCAATAACCAATTTTTTCATTCACTTGAATACGGTATGGTTGTTTGCCTTACTCGAAGAGTTGGTGTTGCATCCTGTGAAGAAGGAGGAGATGGAGAAATTTATAGCGGAGTATATCGTTTTCGAAACGGCTGGTTGGAAAGAGCTCATGAATGCATGAGCTCTCTTACTTTATTCTCTTACTGATATAAAAAAACGTCCGGCTTTCACAAGCCGGACGTCCTTGCCTCTTTTAGAATATGTCATCTATTCATATTCCAAAATGAATACATTATATGGTTTTTTCTAACTTAACAACCAAATAAAAGAAATGCGGGTGAATCACTTCGGCCGATTTCTATGTATTTTTAATGTGGCTACGTAATATAATTATGACTAATTAATTTAATTCTGATACTGCAAAGATAGGGGCTTTCCGCTTTTCCCGCAATCCCCTAAAATGGGTATTCTTCTATCGGTTACTAGCTATATATAGTGGTTTAGGAATTTGCATAACTATGCATCCCCCCAAGAACATAATTTACTCCGAAATAGGTCATTAAGACAGTCAGGAAAGCAAGAATCATATAGATATGGAAGAATAGTGGTTTGCGGAAAATGCGCAGGCTTTGTGAATGGAATGCTACTCCATATACCAGGAAAGTGATCAGCGCCCATACTTCTTTCGGGTCCCACGCCCAGTATCTTCCCCAGGAAACGTTTGCCCAAACTGCTCCCAGAAAGATGCCTGCCCCTAAAAAGAACGTAGCAGGGTAGAGTAGCAAACGGCTGACTAGCGTCAACTGTTCTATCCGGTTGTCTTGTACAGCGTCGTTTCCGGAGACATTGTTTTCCGATTCTTTTTTTCGGAGGCATAATGCCAGTATTCCGTTTAGCATGATGAATGCCAATAGGGCATAAGACATCATAATCAATGAAACATGAATACTTAGCCACGGAGAGACGAGCACCGGCATTAATGGGGTGATCTGGGGATTCATCTGTCCCAGATAAGAGACTAACAACGCAAAGCCGGAGAGCAAGAATCCGAATGGAAGTATAAATGAGAATCTTCGATGGAGCAGACAGGCTATCAAGAGGATGCAGAGTGCCATGAACTGCATTGTCTCATAACCGTTGCTAAGAGGAACACGTCCGCCAATATACCAGCGCAGGCAATATCCTGCTAAATGGAATATGAAAGCAAGATAGAGTGCAACAGAAAAGATCGTTCCTGCTGTGCGGGAAATCGTTTTGGCTTTGGGCGAGGGTGTATTTCTTTGCAGGCTGTTATGAAGTAGAAGCATGAAAGACAACACTCCCAATGACAGATTTATCATAAAAAGAATCTTGCTGAACGGAATCCGGTTGTAGAGTAATTCGGCTTTCACTTCCAGTTCGGAGAGAGGTTGCACGCTACCATCAGTGGGTAATGGCTGGATGAATGTTCCTTTTTCCACCATCAGGATCAGTCCCACTTTTTCATCCGTTTCCTGGATGGCTTTGGCGAGTTTGCTACTTTTTCCCTGTTCTTGTTGCCAGGTTTTCTGAAGACGGTAGACTGGACCGTCAAATAAATCGGTCAAGCGTGCATAAGAAGATTCCAAACCGAGTAAATGATGCAGTTCGGGACTTTTGATGTATATCATAGGTTCATTCTTCCATGAATCCGGGTAAAGAATCCAACCGCTTATAACTTGCTCGGGAGTCAATCCTTTATAGTAGATTTTTCCTGTCAGTTTTTTGACGAAGTCTCTTGCCAGTGTATTGAATGGTACTACCCGGTCATGGTAAATAACCTGTTGTTGTGCCAAGCTGTCTGCTTGTATTTTGTTTAATACACGAAGAGGTGTTTGCTGTGCCTGCATTGTTCCTGTCAGGTAGAAAAGGAATAAGATAAATAATCCTCCTTTTTTCAATAAGGGATGATTTAGTAACTTACGAAACTCTCCCTGACGGCAAAATAGTAGTAAAATCATAGAGATGCCCAGTAGAATGTAGCCGCTATAGGTCACTCTTGTACCCCATGGATCATAATTTACTGTCAGCCAACTTCCTTGACCGTCTTCGTCAAATGAGGACTGATAAAATCGGAAGCCTTGTGTAGTAAAGATACGGTTCATTGAGATACATTCGTTGTGCACGGAATCTTTCTGACCGGGAAGTGAATAGCTGATATGACTGACATAATCGGCGGGAGCTTTTGTCCCCGGATAATACTCTACCCGGAAACTATCTAGCTTCATCGTGAATGGCAGATGAATGTTCTTGTCGCCCTGTGGCGAATGAAAGCTGCTTTTTACTGTATCCGGACGTAAATGCATATATCCTTGTTCGCCATAGATAAATGTAATCATGGCCCCCACCAAGATAACGAGGAGGGAGCCATGAAACAGCAAAACGGGAAGTCGCCGCCATAAGGAACGTCGGATGAGGGCAACAACCCCTATTGCAGCAATAACTCCCCACAAACAACAAAACCAGATTGTGTGATATATATTTCTTTCTACAAACTCTGTCCCGTATGCTTGCTCTATGAAAGTGGCTGCGGCAAGTAATCCTATCAGACAGATGTATAAAATGATAAGTAATCTTTTCAACGGCATATCTTTTTAATGATATTAATAGGGAGCGTATTCCTTATTTTCACAGGTTTTTACTCCCATACATTCCATCTCGATCAACCATCCCGGGCGGCATACCGGCGCATGTACAAATACCTTAGGGGTACAAGGAAAACGTTTGTCGTACATTTCTTTGACGATGGTATAATCTGCTATGTCACGCAGATACACGATCATTTGTCCCATATCATCAAATGTACATTCTGCTTCTTTCAGTAAAGCCTTTACATTTTCCCACATCCGCTCTGTCTGTTTACGGATCTCTCCCGGATATACCACCTCGCCTTTATTATTAATACTTGCTGTTCCGGAGATGAATACTTGGCGCCGGTCTCCATAATCTACATACGTGCCACGTTCAAAACTGACACCATACTCATAGGTGGGATTCAAATGTGTTGGCGCATAAAGGAAATGAATTTGTTCGGGTTTGATTCCGCCAACGGCATACGTGTCCATTTGTACAAGTACTTTGGGGTCAGCATGGCGTCCGCCGATACCTGTGCTGGAGATATAGTGTGTCTTTTCCGTCAGGTTCTGGGTAACGAATACTTCGTTACGTGCCTTTACTACTCCGGCATAATTCACATCCACATTCTGTACGAAAAACCAGGTACGAATACAGTTGGCGGCTAGTTTGCAACCTTGTTCAATGAGCTGCATAACATAGTCGTTTAATAGTAGCCGGGTTTGGTATTCGGAGTTGGCTGCCCGATTGAAAGAGCTGCCACCCCAAAGGTGACGGTAGGGTCCATGCTTGACTTCGAAAAGACCATTATGCAGCATTTGTGTCTGTACTTTCGTCTGAAGGTAAATCCATACTGCTACTTTGGTTCCATTCAATGGTGGCTGTTCTACGATAGAAAGTGCGCAATCCGAGCTTTCAGCAGTAAGTGCCAACAAGGTATCTGCCTGATTGGAAGCGTCGCTCAAAAAGTATCGTTTGAAAATGGCGACGGTCCCTTGCAGTTCTTTTTCCCGTAATTGGTAGTATGTATCTATAATGGCGTTTAATTGTTCTTCATAAGTGGATTCCGGCTGGATTGCGTGAATCATTAAATGATACTCGGAAACACCGTCTGCCACTTCGTATTTAAATATTTCTGCTAAAGTCTTTTCTGATTTCAAGGGTTGTTGTTTTTTGCTGTTCATATCAAAAATTTCTGTTACAAGTTAATTGTTTTCGGCTCCTGCTTTGATCCATGTCCGAATCAAAGCGCGAACTTCACGTTGTTCAGCTCCATTGAATATATCGATGTGATTATCGTGCTCTAATACATCTAATAAATAACTGTTGTTTAAATCTCCAGGAGTGACATAATTCTTTCCTTTCGCAGAATGGGGAGCTTTTACATTAATCAGTGATTGATAGGCTTTGGCTGCCGTCAGATCCAAATCTCCGGCTGTTGTTGTACTTCCTCCATGACACATCACACATTTGGCATTGAAAACTTGCGTTTGGATGCGGCTGAATGAAGCCACTTCGATTGTTGTCTCTGGTAAAGTCAGCGATTCATCCGACGCATTTACGGGAAATGACTGATACGCATGCACCAAAGACATTCCGGACGTGATAACGGCTACGGCAATACTACGCGTGTTTCCGTTTAAGTTGTTTAATGTTACAGTTACAGCTTCTGCCTCGCTAGATGGTTCCAGAATGCGCTTAACCAATATGGGAGTAACTCCGTCCTCACCTAAGGAGATTAATGACATATTGTTTTTCTGCGGCCAAGCATCCAGATGGGTGAAATGAAGTGTTACAGTAGCCGTACGTCCACTGTCAATCGTGTCATCCGGATAGATTTTACCTTCATCACAAGCTGAACACAGGTTTAGGCAGGCACAGGTTATCAATAAATAGTTGAGTCTTTTATTCATAGACAGATTCCTCCTCCTATACATTAGAAAGTGAATTGTAACATAGCGGTAACGCTATGGCGTGATAGTCCCACTCCATCATTATCACGATCAGTCTGCGTGTCATGACCGGTTCTGCCCAGATATTGGTACATCATCTGAAGTTTTAAATTAGAACCGACAAAGTAGTAATTGGCTCCGATGGCAGGCATATTCAACAAACCGCCTTCGTCTGTCCCGTTGCGATCGAATATATCATAACGGAGAGCAGCCTGTAATTTAGGAGTTACAAAATAACCGGCCTGTGTATAAGCTCCCCAGTAATTCAGGTCTTTGTCTTTATGCATGATTTCTGTGAAATGCATATTCATGTAATAACCTTCGGCTGCAAAGTAGAAACGGTTCTTTACCATGGCAAACTCTGCACCTATACGCCAATCGCTGCTACTATGATCTTCGGCCTCGGCATTATAAGATGTAGATACACCGAATTGCATTTTATCTTCTTTCAGATTGTTCGGATTACCTTGTGTGGCTGGCATTTCACCTTTGGGCATATATACCAGGCGACCGGAGTAAAGCAGTTGGGGCAGCCATTTATGATCATCACACATTCCTTTGGTTGCCGAATTGACATCAATCCCTGTGCCATTGAAAATACCTAACTGATAATTCCATTTTCCGTTAATCAAACCATGTATCTGAACACCCAGGTCGAAGCCGGTAGCTATGCTCGGCTTCACAGCATTGATGTCATAGGGCATTAATACGCCACCTGCCACGGAACTGGGCAACACCGGAAATAATGTTTCCCCCAGTGTGGTCAGATAGGCATGCATAAACGGCGTTTTAAACTTCCCGACACGAATACGGAATGATTCTTTGAGCGCTACATCAAACCAGGCTTGTTGCAATAAGGCGGCACCGCTTTTTGCCGCATTCAGTGATAAATTGAATGTAACTTTCCCGAATGCCTTGCCTGTAAATCCGAGTATTGCGTTCGGAATAGCAAAACCACTGTTTGCCCAGTTACGTGCATAAAGGCTTTCCAAACCTTGATCGTCATATCGGTTGAAAGAGAGGCTGGTTTGAACTAAGGCATAGGGCTTGAATAAGAAATCACCGGCTTTGGTAGAAAAAGAAAAACCTTTCTTTCCTGCCAGCGAAACAACATCATTCTCTACATATTTATCATCGATTTCTTTTGCATTTGAATCTTGAGCATAAGAGTGGCTGCACAGAAATGCAGTGAGCGCGAGTGCTAGATATTTTTTTTTCATTGTTGTTGCTGATTATATTATAAACTGTTCAAGAATGTTAGTAAGGCTGCGCGATCTTCTTTCGACATGCGGGAGAAAATGGAACGTGAAGCGGCTCCCTCGCCGTCATGCCACATGATGGCTTCTGTCAGGTTACGTGCCCGTCCGTCATGCAGGAAATAGGTATGTCCGTTGACAATTTCCTGCAGGCCGATTCCCCATAATGGAGTAGTACGCCATTCGCAACCGCGTGCCAGGCCGCTAGGGTAATCGTCAGCTAATCCTTGTCCCATGTCGTGTAATAAGAAGTCGGAGTAGGGATGAATGATCTGATTGCCCAGCCAGGGTAGTTGAGTTCCGTTCAGTAATACGCTGCCTCGCGGGCGGGTATGTAAAGTAACGGTATGGCATAAATGGCATTTTGCTTGATAGAACATTTGCTCTCCATGTTTGATGGTTTCGTCATCCACGTTGCGGCGTGCAGGAACTCCCAATGTCTGCATATATAAATCGACATCTTCCATGTCACGGGTCGAAATCTCTACACCTTGGTTGGCAAATCCCATCATTTGTGATTGTCCTTCGCCCACTTCATGTGGAAAACGGTCATTGGTTACCCCCAGATCCGAAGAGAATCCCAGTTCTACTGTTAAATCCTGATGGTTGGCTTTGTTGCCGGATATTCCAATGTCATATTTTCCTTTTTCCGTCACATAATTCAGGCGTCCGCTAATGCCGTATTCGGGATAGTTACTTTGAGCTGCCAACTGTTTCAATTCATCGTGGTTAAGTGCCATCATCTGACCCATGCCGACATGCCGCAAGGGGGCACGTACCGAAATAATCAGATCTTCGGGCTTTATTTCATAATCATACCAATCTGTTATTTCATAATGAGGAGTTATTAATTCATATTCTTCTCCATCGGGAAACTTGAACTTTTCGGTAGTAGTGGTTATCTTTATTTTGCCTTCGGCTTTTACGCCATAAATGGACTGGTCATGTAATACACGGCCATATTCGGGGAAATATCCTCCGGTTTTGCGTGTAATATAAACCAGCATAGATGAAAAGCCTGCACCGGAACCACCTGTGACCCATGCCGGAGTAGTACGTCCTGTGTTTCTATGGCAAGCTCCGCAGGAATAGCCTCCAAAAATAGGTCCTAATCCATTACCGCTGCCTGTACCTACTCCACGAGAATTGTCATACAAACCATCGCCACGATTGAAACGTGTTAATAATTCACCGGTGACCCAGTCTGCATTGGTGTCATAAGCGCCACTTACGGTAGAAAAAATAGTGGAAATACCGGCTGATAATTCCTCCGGTTTTGCTATTTCTCCGTTTGGCTTATAAATAATGCCGTCGAAAGCATCATGATCACAACCTTGCAGGAAGCCTATATTTATCGCAACAAAGAGGATTCTTCCCAATCGCCTTGGGAGTCCTCCTCGTAATGCTTTGATAACCGGCTTTCCTAAAAGAAAGAACTTAGTCATCATAATTAATATTGTTTATTCTCCTGCTAATTTTCCGCGGACTAAAGCCAGACCACTGCATAAAAATGCGCATTGGTTTTGAGCATTCTTAACTTCAGTAGTAGCGCCTAAATTGTTACGGAAGGGGTGAGGTATGTCATTGATTGCTGTGATTGTTTCCTGAATCTGCTTAACAACCATGTCGTTCAATGTCGGGTTCACTTTTTTCATGATAGAGCACAGACTTGCACTGGCAACAGTTCCGTCTAAACTACCATAGTAAGCATTACGGATGCTGTAAATGTTATCAGTATAATCATCTAAAGAGTTCCAGCTATACCAGGATTCTACGGCTAATACACCACCTTCTTTATCTCCGCTGTTCCACTTATCTACCGGATCTCCGATTTTCGTTGCACCTACTTCATTGGCAATTCCTTCTGCACCATTGTCAGAGTTTAGTATCATTGCAACAGATTGTTTGATATTGCTTATAGAGTAAGTTCCGTTAGGTGCTTTCATTGCATCTTTATAGGCACCGTTCTCCAGATTTTTACCTTCTGTCCAACCTTTTAACAAAAGCTCTGTGTCTTTTGACATACGTCCGACAACAGCCTTGAGGTATCCTATTTTATTAGCATCCAGGTCTGTGATTTTTTTTGCTTCACCATCCTCAAACAATAAATATTCGGCAGTATGGAAACCACGCAAGTTCTGTGGTGCATCGGCTGGTGCATCATCACCGTCGTCTACGTCTCCTCCGACAGCGTCTTCCCAATTTCCGGACTGTAGAATTGCATCAATACCTCCTTTATCCAAAGGCCAGCTATCCAGACTAGGATCGAGCTTATTCAAATCTGCCGGACCATATAGAAAAGCTTCACTTTTTTCCCAGGGTTTACGTGCTGCAACCCAAGCGTCTGCTGCATTGGCTACATCATTATCACTGGAGGACGTTGATAACTTTTGTACTGCCGTGTTTAATGCGGTTACTTTATTGTACATATCTTGATAAGTAGGAATCACTACATCATCTACATACGTTGCAACCGCAGCCTTTAATTCATCATCTGTTGCAGTGCCACTGTCCGGGGTATTAAAACCCGCAAATGGGTTGGGTGAAACATCTTCTTTTTTAGAATCTTCACTACAAGAGGTCATCGCCATACATACTCCCATTGCCATTATAGGCAGAAATTTCCATGTTTTCATTTTCATTGCTATTAAAAATTATATTTATTTTTTGATAAACCAACCAATATAGGCTATGCCTACAGAGACTAAGTTTTCGTCATTATATTTTCCACCTCCTATGGAGCGGTGGGTGTAGTCTGCTTTAATTACTAGATTGGGTAGAGCGTAGTAATTCAATCCAGCTGTTACGGCTGATACCTGAAAACGTTTGTCGGCCAACAAACCTGTGTTAGCTTCTGTCTTTTCCATCGGATTGTAATATTCATAACGAATAAAAGGATAGATACGGGGAGCTTTAGAATGGAAGAAAGAACCTATATTATATCCTGCTTCACCCCCGTAGCTGACTGCATTTTGTGCTACTGTTGTGTTAGGGTAACCGGAAGCTGCTGAAGAACTGTTGTTGATTGTGGTTAAAGCTCCGCTCGCTCCTAGGTTTCCATAAACGGCATTTCCGCGTACAATCAGGTTGTTATTAAAGCCTTTGTATTGCAAATCACCGGTTACAATGGTTACCGGAAATTTATAACCTGTATTTCTCCAAGGCTTAGTTCCGTTCTTTGCTGTCTGGTTATAATAGAAAGAAGCACCTACTCTTAATCCTTTTACCCCATGGTAGTTTACGCGGGCTACAAAAGCCGGACTGGTGAAATTGTTGACTTCGAATGCTCCTTGTCTGCCGTTTTTTATCCAGTCTTCGCTGCGGAATCCTTGTGGATCAAGCCCATTGACTAATTGAAGTTCATAATCAAACCGTCCAATTTCACCGAATACGGCGATACCTGTTTCATGCCAGGTGGAAGGCAATATCGTTGTTTCACCTTCCGGGCGGTAAACTCCAAAGAAATTAATAGGCTCATGATGGTTGTTGGTCAATCCTACCGGTACAATCATGTGTCCGAAACGCAGATTGATGTGCTTATTAATGAGACGGGTGATATGAAATTGTTCCAAAGCTACTTCACCGCCTTTTTCAATCTCTGTTTCATATTCGCCGTTCTCTTCAAACCATTCAATTTCGCGAGCAGATCCCGTACCTCCGTATTCAAATTCGATTTCGGTACTCAATACCCATTTGGAGGAGAATTTATAATCAAAGGCTAATACAAAACGTGGAATGGAAATCTCTCCACGATTAAGTTTACCGGAACCATTGGGAGTAAAACGATTGAAATTATAATCTTTATAGCTCGCCGCCATTTCTCCATACCCTCCGAAACGGAATTTAGTATATTCTTCTGTGGAAGAAGTTTTACGGTTTTTAGACTTTTTTTTAGTTTCCTGTGCCGGAAGTGTGAGAGAATGTAGGAAACAAAGAATAATGATTGCAGTTATTTTTCTCATTTTTTTAATAATTTTATCGGCTGCAAAGTTATATGAGGTTAAAAGATATGGCAATACCCAATACTAGGCATAGTAATTTCTAAAATTCAGTATATGTAGGTAATTTTGAGTGCTTGAGAAGATAAAACCTGTTATTTTGGTAAAATAAAAGAATAAAGGTGTATGCCAGCCGAATAAATTTTGCTGATATACACCTTTGTCTATGATCCGTTTGTAGAGTAGGCCGGATTTACTCGATTGTGATGTTTTTATTCCAAGTAATTCCACTAATGTCGGTCAATATTAATTCATACTGGCCTTCGGGAAGATTTTGCAAACTGTTATCTCTAATTGCCAAAGTAGCTTTGCTGCCCAATGGGATGATAAGGCTATGTTTACCAGGGACTACCTTAGCTATATAATCATTCTTTATATTAGTGAGAGGGAATAATGCAAGGTCTTCTCCATTCTTTTGAAGTATCACTTTTCCACTTGTGTCTTTAAGAGTAATGCCAATAAGAAATGAGCCGTATACATCGGCACCCTCAACACGATATACTTTAAAAGACAGGGCTCCGTTATTGACATTTGCATCTGATATCTCAATTTTGGGTTTTACTGATTTGTTATGTAGTGGTCCCCATACGCCATTATGAAAAACCTGGTTGGTATATAGGGTGAGTATGAACAATATGGCTGCACCGCCGATTGCTACTTTACTGAATCGCTTGATAGACAATGGAAGTTCGCCGGAAGTAACCCATACCAGCCATTTATTTTTGGATAGTTGGGGCTGTAGCAGATAATCCAAAGAGTATTTTCCGCCGCCGGACAGGAAAATGGTGAATCCTGCGGATACGCCTAAAATACCTATTTGCCATTCATCAAGACAGGTTGTTCCTAACCAGCCGGAACCCAACAGAATGCCGAATGCAAGACTGAATACGCCGATACTCATTAATCTGGTAAAGAAACCAAGCATATAGAGTAATCCGACAACACCTTCAATGATAGTAAAGATAACCATCGCCCACCAAAGTAAATCGGGGGTGCTGACGAGATATTCGATGATGGGTTTGATTCCTATGGAATTAGGTAGGAAATGATTGAACTTCTCTCCAATGTATCCGGTAGAATCCGGGATAAGTTTGTTTTCGAGGACGAGTCTCCGCCAAAAGGCTGAAAAATAAGTCCAACCAACAATAAGTCGTAATGAAAGGGTGAAAATACCGGCCAGTGTATAGGCGGTAAGTTGTTCTTGTTGCTGCTTCATTGCAATGTTTGATTTTGTTATAATTGAGTGAATCGTTTCTTATACAACAAGTTTCCATTGGAAAATGTTTTAATGGATACCTATTTTTAAAGAAACGATTCCACTCAAGACAAACTACATACAAACAAAGCTAAA
This sequence comes from Bacteroides sp. D22, assembly GCF_000163675.1. Classification (NCBI taxonomy): domain Bacteria; kingdom Pseudomonadati; phylum Bacteroidota; class Bacteroidia; order Bacteroidales; family Bacteroidaceae; genus Bacteroides; species Bacteroides sp. D22. The sequence goes on from NZ_GG774812.1 coordinate 49,392, forward strand.
CTTATGCTAAGGTTATCGCTTAAACTGCCATCTTTATACCTTCTTTTTTACTGCAATATCGTTTGCATTGCTGGCATAGGTCATATCCCAGCATGGCTCCTAAAATAAAATCTTCTTCGGCAGTCAGTTGATTTAAAGGATGGATGATGATGTGCCGCATGGCTTCCATACATTCTGCCTTTCCAAAAAACAGGTTGATTTTATTGGTACCTACTTCCTGTATCATATAACTGATCTTTTGATTTTTCAATCGGCGGATGGCAAATTCTTCGTGCTCTTTACTCATTGTGTAAAGTACCATGTTGCGTACGCCTTTCTTAAACTCATAAATATGATTAAGAAAAATTCGGATTTCGCCGGGGATGATTCTTTCAGTTGCCATGATGCAAAGTATTCTTTTTATGTTAAGGTAAAATTAGCTAATTTCTTGTTTCACTTGTTCAGCCCATGCGCTGATACGTTCGTCTGTTTTGCTATCTTCGTTGACTTCGTCAAGCGGAAGGCCTACAAACTTGCCGTCTACAACAGCGATAGAAGAGTCGAATGTGTAACCTGCGGTGTCTGTTGCTCCACAGAATTTACAATGGGTATCTTTCAAGTCTTCATAAAGAATGCCTATTGCGTCACAGAAGGTGTCGCTATACGAGTCAGAATCGCCACAACCGAACAGGGCTACAGACTTATGAGATAAATCACATTTCTTTAAAACTTTTACTCCATCGTACCAGTCGTCCTGAAGTTCGCCTGCTCCCCAAGTGGAAGAGCCGAGCACCAATACGTCATATTCATTGACTAATGCCTCTGTTAGCTTGGATACATCAAATACATCTGCCGATGGTACATCTAATTTCTCTGCAATTCGACGGGCAAGGTCTTCTGTTGTTCCGGTTGTGGAACCATAAAATACACCAATTTTATTCATCTTTGATTCGTTTTTAAATGTAACGCTGCAAAGATAGAGGGGCTTGAAGAAATAGGAAATCCCCATTTATAATGGAAGATTTGTCTCATTCTCATTATAAATGGGGATATATGGAATAAAAATAGTCGATATTGTTAATGGTGGAATAGGCGGATGCCTGTAAATGCCATTGCCATATTATATTTGTCGCAAGTTCCAATCACATGGTCATCACGTACGGAACCACCCGGTTGTGCAATGTAGCTGACACCGCTTTTATGCGCGCGTTCTATATTATCTCCGAATGGGAAGAAAGCGTCCGATCCTAAAGCTACACCTGTCATCATATTCAGCCATGCCCGTTTTTCTTCACGTGTCAGCACTTCCGGCTTTTCTGTGAAGAACTGCTGCCAAACGCCGTCTGCCAATACATCGTCATAATCCTCCGAGATGTAAACGTCGATAGTGTTGTCACGATCTGCACGACGGATTTTTTCAATCCATGGCAAGTTCATCACTTTCGGATGTTGGCGTAAATACCAGATATCTGCTTTATTTCCTGCCAGACGCGTACAGTGGATGCGTGACTGTTGGCCTGCGCCAATACCGATTGCCTGCCCGTCTTTGGCATAACACACCGAATTGGATTGCGTATATTTTAAAGTGATTAAGGCAATGATTAAGTCGCGTTTCGCATCAGCCGGAATTTCCTTATTCTGCGTAGGCATCTCTTTCAAAAGACTCTCATCGATCTTTAATTCGTTTCTTCCCTGTTCGAAAGTCACTCCGAATACATCTTTGTGTTCGATAGGAGCCGGGCGGTATGCAGGATCTATCTTTATTACATTATAGGTTCCTTTTCTTTTATTCTTCAGAATCTCCAGTGCTTCGGGAGTATAGTCAGGAGCAATGACGCCGTCGGATACTTCACGGTTGATGATGCGTGCTGTTTCTTCATCACAGGTGTCGGACAATGCGATAAAGTCTCCGTAAGATGACATACGGTCTGCGCCACGTGCGCGGGCGTATGCTGTAGCTAATGGAGACAGTTTCATGTCGTCCACAAAATAAATCTTTTTCAGCGTGTCGCTCATTTCTACCGCAACAGCAGCACCTGCAGGGCTGACATGTTTAAAAGAAGCGGCAGCCGGCAGTCCGGTAGCCTCTTTCAGTTCTTTCACTAATTGCCAACTGTTGAACGCATCCAACAAATTGATATAACCGGGACGTCCGTTCAATACTTCGATGGGGAGTTCTCCTTCTTTCATGAAGATACGGGCAGGCTTTTGATTGGGGTTGCAGCCGTATTTCAGCTCGAGTTCGTTTGCCATTTTATTAAATATAAAATTATGAGTTACTAATTACAAATAGATAGCGACAAAATTACTAAAAAAAGACTAGCTTGCCTAAAGTTGTGCCACAAAATAGTAGCGTATAATTAGTATTTGCCAATAAATGATGATTTAAAATACCTATAAATGATGATTGCATTTCAGCAAAATATTCCGTTTCTTTGTACTCTCTAATATACATAGGTATGATGGATAATTTACAGAAATACAAGCCGACTGATAAGATGATCGATCTCATCAGCGATAATTATTCTTTGTTGCAAGTGATGAGTCGTTTTGGGCTTTCATTGGGGTTTGGTGACAAAACAGTCAAAGAAGTTTGTGAACTAAATGGAGTGGACTGTCGGACTTTTCTGATTGTAGTCAACTTTATGGCTGAAGGCTTTTCCCGGCTCGATGGGGATAAAGATGATATTTCCATACCTGCATTGATTGATTATCTGCGGCAGGCACATATTTATTTTCTTGATTTTTCTCTTCCGGCTATTCGTCGTAAATTGATCGAGGCAATTGATTGTTCGCAGGACGATGTAGCTTTTCTTATTCTCAAGTTTTTTGATGAATATACACGAGAAGTGCGTAAGCACATGGATTATGAAGAGAAAACCGTCTTTAAGTATGTCGATTCATTGATTAAGGGAAATGCTCCCAAAAACTATCAGATCAGTACCTTTTCCAAACATCACGATCAGGTAGGGGAGAAGTTGACAGAACTAAAAAATATCATTATAAAATATTGCCCTGCCAAAGCAAATGAGAATCTTCTGAACGCGGCTCTTTTCGACATATATGCTTGTGAAGCCGGACTGGAATCTCATTGCAAGGTTGAGGACTATATTTTTGTTCCTGCTATTCTGAATTTGGAAAGGAGGATTAGGGAAAATGAAAAATAACGAAGTTGTTCGAATAGCTATTGCAGAGACCTCTGTAATTATTCGTGGTGGGTTGACTGCTGCATTGAAGCGTCTTTCTAACGTAAAAGTGCAACCAATAGAATTGTTGTCTGTTGAAGCTTTGCACGATTGCGTCCGGACGCAATGTCCCGAGATGTTGATTGTCAATCCTGCTTTTGGTGATTACTTTGATGTAGCTAAGTTTCGAGAAGAAATATCTGGTAAAAGGATACGTTTAATAGCGTTGGTTACTTCTTTTGTAGATGCTTCATTATTGGGTAAGTATGATGAGTCTATTTCAATATTCGATGATTTGGAAACTCTTTCTAAGAAAATTGCGGGTTTGCTGAATGTGGTTTCTGAAGAAGAAGGGATGGATAATCAGGATACGCTTAGCCAGCGGGAAAAGGAAATCGTTATCTGTGTGGTGAAGGGAATGACAAATAAGGAAATAGCGGAAAAGCTTTTTTTGTCGATTCATACGGTGATTACACACCGGAGAAATATTAGCAAAAAATTGCAAATACATAGTGCTGCCGGTTTGACTATCTATGCTATTGTAAATAAGCTGGTTGCATTGAGCGATGTGAAAGACTTATAGCCTGCGGAAGTGTTATAAAATATAAAACCGTTTGCGCACACGAAAAATATTCGTACCTTTGCAAAGCAGTTGAGAAATTGCTGTTAGTTTATAAGGTAAAAGAAAATATTAAATAGAGGTATTAGATTAGACAGTTTAAGGTATTAAAAGTTTTTTAGTTTAGTTCAATAGGATAAGTTTTTAATAGAAGGTAAAAGGATAACAATAGGTAAGACGTTTTTAGGTAAAAAGAAGATTAGTTTTCAGGAAATTTGAGGTACTATGGAAAAGCCTTTAGGCTTTTCTGATGCGGTGGCGAGTGGTTCTATAAAAAGAATTAGCTCGTTTTTTTTATTTATATGGGATTTAAGTCTGTCGCATTGTTATGGGTTAAACAGAGAGTATTATTAGTATAGACTATATAGTCGTCCCTTAAAAAGTACTCATCTGCGGGATATTGCAAGAAAACAGTGTCCCGCAGATTTTTTCAACAAGTAGCCAAAGAACCCTCATGGCTCTTTTGAAGTTGTACGCTGCTGCGGCTAAGAGCAGATTGACAACATCCCCGAACACACCTTTATAAAAGTTGCGTCCTAAACGAAAGTCTGATTTCAAATGCCCGATAGTCGGCTCTATTCCTGCACGCTTGCAGAATAG
>NZ_GG774812.1:53995-152314 GCF_000163675.1 Bacteroides sp. D22
ACCGTTGACGGCACAGTATAGCGGGGAGAAAGCTTCTTCAAAACGGCGCCAGTCTATCTTATTGGCAAGCAGGTATAAGGGATGCCTGGGATTCAGCTGGTCTGTCAAAGAGCTGAACAAGGAGGGCTGAGGGGTGGTCTTGTTTATCATAATAATCTGCAAGTTTTCAACCATAAAGATACAAAAACTTGCAGATATATCAAAGCAATTTATATATTAATATGTTGATTATTAGGCGTAAAAGCACATTCTAAGGGGCGACTATATAGTAGGTTTAAGGGTCCATGCAAGCGAAAAAATAGTGACGGTATATGACAACGATACCGTTGCTATCCCGGACATATACCGTCACTATCCTTGCCGGATAGCGTCACTATTTTGTAGACGAAAACTTATCGATGAATAGGGTTGCTTGATCTTGCAGGTTAGGAGGGTAATAAAAAACAAAATCCCGACGAAATCGCTTCGGCAGGATTCTATTTCATTTTTTACTTAAATGTGGCTACGTAATAAAATTATGACTAATTAATTCAATTCTGATACTGCAAAGATAGTTCGTTTCAGTATGAGTCACAATCACCTTTATGAGGTATATTATGTAGTAGTTCTCACTATTTATGGTTAGTGGCAGGCGTTTTCTCTACTTTCTTCCACTCTTTAGTCTCGAAATCGTATGCTTTTATGATTCTTGCAGGGCATCCGGCGCATATTGAATAAGGTGGAACGGAATGACTGACTACGCTTCCGGCAGCCACTACGCAATGTCTTCCTAAGGTTACTCCCGGTAGAATGACCGAATTGGCGCCTACCCATACATCATCCTCAATGACAACAGGCAGTGTGCTGACTCCTTGTTCATCAATCATCTTTTCCGCATCCTGGTAATTGTGGTTGAGTCCTGTGACTGTTACATTCTGTGCCAGATTGACGTGGTTGCCGATATGAACCGGACCTATGATTGTATTTCTTAATCCGATGCGTGTATAATCTCCGATTGTTAAGTCGCCAACTGCATTGTTCAGACAGGAGAAATCTTCGACAACAGAATATTTTCCCAAGAAGAACCGGTTGAAAGGAGGGAGGTCTTTGCGGACACTCCGGTAGATGACAGAACCCTTTCCACGTTTCAGGTATATGAAATCGAAGAGCCGTATCCACCAGTTGGGGCGAGTTTTAACGGGATGCATGATGAAACGATGCACAGCCTGTTTCAAGCCGGGGTTTTCTTTAATTCGTTGTTTAAGTGTTTTTTTCTCCATATTGAATGTTTTTTCTTCTTTTTGTCTTCTACCAGATAATCAGGGATTGCCAGGCTGTAAGTGATTAATAGACCGAAGAGTGCGATCCACCATCCGAATGATAAGGTCCAATTGTATACGGTTATCAACGAAGCCCAAACGCTTACGATGATACATAATTTAAGTGGAGAAGGTGTCAATTGTTGTACGATCCGGTTGCAGAAACTCCAGTTTCCCTCAAATATGGAAGGGAGCAAGTAGGAAGTCGTTTTCCGGATACGTTTCCGATAAGGGCAGACCGGAGCGGATTGGCAGTATACAATTACGTCCGGCAGGTAATCAATGTATATATTCTGCCGGAATAACTTTCGCTCAATATTGGTTTTGGAACTTTTCATGTTCTTTTGCAGCCATTTCAGATCGATTGCCATATTAGTTCCCAGCAAATGGGAGGATAGTCCGAATTGTGTATTACCGGCTCTGCAAAGGCTGTTTTTTATTTCTTCACGTATAGCACGGAAGCGATTACGGAAACCTTTGCGGTTTTCTATTACCGTATGTAGCTGGATGGCTTGTATACCGGCATCGTATGCATTGTATATTTTGTCCAGAAATTGCGGAGATAAAGCAGAGGCTGTATGGGACAGAAAGAGAACCAGATCGTAATGCTCCTGGTCTAAACTGTTGATTGCCTGATGCAGATCGCTGTATGTGATAAACTCGTATGATTCTTCTTTATATATTTCCGGAAGAAGGCTTCCTTCCGGAACGAGAATAGCGCAACGATATGTTTTTTGAGCTTTAGGATAAGTGATATGTTTGAAATGTGAAGCTACGGCCATCACAAAGAGGTATAGCAGCAAAAGCCCTGTACAAAAGAATATCAGATCATCTATTATGTAGATATAAGAGTCTATCATCTGAAAGGAGATTATACGTTCTCTTTTTGAATGAATGCAGTAACTGTTTTCAGAATAATCTTTATATCCAGCCAGAAAGAGAATGTCTTTGCATAGGTGATATCTAACTGCTTGCGTTCTTCGGCAGAAAGTTTACCGGCTTCGCCTCTTTTCTCTACCTGCCATAAACCGGTCAATCCGGCCGGCCCCATGAAACGGTCGATGTGCTCATCGCTTGTCAGCAATTCGGCTTCGTAGAGTGGGAGAGGACGGTTGCCTACTATTGACATATCCCCCTTTAAAATATTAATAAGCTGGGGTAATTCGTCAATACTATATTTACGGATAATGCGTCCTATCTTTGTTATTCTCGGATCATTTTCCAATTTAACGAAAGCATTGCTTTTTTCTTTGGACTTCTTGTTGATGTAGTCTTCTTCGGAGATTACGAAATCGTCCGATATCAGGAGGATTTCTTCTTCGTCGGCTTCTTCATTAATATCCGGTTCCAGTTCTTCCCCCCAAATATCCTCATCTTCCTGTTGATACTGGTTAAGAGCATTGAAATCCTTTAAATGCTTGTCGGCATCAGTGTACATCGAACGGAATTTAAGGAAGTCGAATATCTGATAGTTACTTCCTACTCGCTTGGATTTGTAGATAATGGGGCCCTTGCTTTCTAACCGGATAGCTAATGCAGTAAATATTAGGAGAGGAGAAAGGCATAATATCGCCATTCCCGAAAAGAATATATCAAAAGTTCGTTTCCATAAAGGCAATCGGAAAGCATTAATATTTTGTGTTTTAAGCTGAAGTGCCTTTATTTTCTGATCTTTTCTTCGTTTAAGGAAAGTCGATAAGTCCTTTAAAGCCTCTTGGCTCGTTTCATATTTGATTGTATTGTTAATGCCGGCTTTAAGATATTCGGATGCTTCTTCCTTAGACAAGGAATCGATGACGAGTATCATATAAAGTCCCGGATATTTTTTGCGCATGTATTGGATATCTGCAATATCTTGGGATAAGTTCACCTGTTCGAAAAATAGGGCTGCGTCATATTTTTCGCGTATTTTCTCCAATACTTTGACAGCTTTGCTACAATTGGACGCAGCATAGAATACCCCAATACTTAGTCGGGAGAGTAGTTCTATTGTTTTGCTATCTCTGCCTATATAAACAAAATATTGCATGTGTAGAAGACCCGGTATTAGTCAATAATCTTTTTGATTCGGATTTTGAGTTCCAATGGGTTGAATGGTTTCAGGATATAGTCTTCTGCTCCCTCTTCCAGTAGTCTGATTCTTTCCGTTGTACTTTCTTCGCTGGATAACATAACGATAGGAATTGATTTGAATAATTCATTGTTCTTCATGTATCTTAAAAATTCATCACCCATCATAAGAGGCATACGAATGTCTGAAATAATGAGGTCAGGTACATTGCCTTCATTAAGCCATTCTATTGCTTTGATGGGATCTTCCAAATAGGTAAAATCATACTCTTTTCCTAGATACACACCGGCCACTTTTCCGATTGTCGATTTATCGTCGACTAGTAATATTTTTTTCTTCATACGAATAGACCTTTCTATCGCTTGCTTTGTTATTTGATTTATTGATTGAGATTGTTGTCACATTATATTTGTGATACACTGCAAATATAGATATTATTTTAGAATAATCTCCATTCTGGAGAGTAAAATTCGTGATATATGTTTTTTTTCTATTAATTGCGACTAACAGTATCTTGATGAAAAAACACGGATTTCAACTTTCATGAAATCCGTGTTGATGATTGACTGTTTGGCTTATTTATAGACTCTTGATGAATCAAAAGTTTTCCACCATTCTTCATTCTTAGTACCGCCACTTGTTACCCAACTTTCGAACAGCGAGTAAGCAGATTTGATATTCACATATTCCAAAGGCCATTTGAAGTCTGTCGGAACCATGATTCCCCATGCCAGGTTATCTTTACTGATGTAATATCTTTTGCGGGAAGTAGAGCTATCGTCGTTGTTGCCTCCGAACAAGTCGGTATTTGCTAACTTAGTGGGTTGGTAACCGACGATATGGATCTCTTTACGCTGGTTTCTGTTTCCTTCTACGAAGATGAACACATTCAGTTTGTTGATATTAAGCTCATCCACAGGAATAGGGTTGCTGAACTTGATTGTGAAACTGATATTTTTAGGATTCGTATTGGCAGAATGATCTTTAATGGTATTAATCTGTTCGTAACGGTCTCTTCCCAATGCGTTGTGAGCATCGTCAAATAATGGGATAACAGCATAGTCCTGGCCGTTCTCAATCTTATTACTATTCACATTAAAGTTTTTAGCAAGAGAGTTATCACTGAACACCACCGGTTGTGTGATAGCACTGGCAGGAACACCGTCCAGCATGATAGCAGCTCCGATGCTCTTCGTAGCTCCGGCAGCCGATAAATCAAGACTTAGCGTGAACTCTTCTGCCTTATTATCCTTGTTGATGGAAATCTTTCTTTCTTTGATAATCAGAACAAGATCGTTCATATCGTAATCTCCATATAATGGCCACTGGTCTTCAAATAGATAAGCGTAATTACGAGTGTCATCCATGATGATCGGGAATTTAGGATCTTCTGGCTCTTCTCCTTCATTTCCATTATTCTTAGTACCCGTGCAGACTTCTATCACGACTTTGGATTCTCCCATTTTAGTGAAGTATGCGCCATTTTGTACATGGAAGTTGTTCCAATGTGGGCTTTTTTCAACATGATTATCACATTCAATAACTAAATTTCCGTCATACGTAAAACCTTGTCCGGTTATAACCGGAGATTTTATCATAGAAGTATTTTCGCCTTTTCCGTAAAATTTAGCATGAGCTGTATTCATGTAAATACTTGTAGTTGCATCCAGCATAGAACCATTGCTCAAGTTGACTGTCCCATTAACAAACTCCATCGTAGGAGCTTTTAAATATCCTTGGGTAAAGTTGAATGTTGCTCCGTTTGCATAGAAAGAAGTTGTGGCTTCCAGGCTGCAAGCATTGTTGAATGTTGTATTGGTGAGGCTGATAGTTGTAAATCTCATGATGTTGTTATTGGTAGCAACAGCATTAGAATTTGCAATTAATTCCTTACCATAAATCTCTCCGTTATTTTCTAGTGAGAAATTAGATGGCAGATTTAATGTACCTTCAAGCTCAATTTTATTATCATTCACAATTTTTGTGTTAGAATTGATTGAGATGTCTCTGCTTGTTATGGTTCCTTTGTTGTAGAGCGTTGCACCGGAATGTAGAATCATGGTATTTGTTACCGCCAGTGTCCCCCAGTTTCTTAATGCAGCAGGCGCTCCATTGGTGAATGATACATCGTCTGCGTTTACTTCTCCTTTTTCCATGATAGTCAGCATGGAGTTTCTGATGAACGTCATGGTTCCTGATGCATTAATTTTTGCATTGTTCATCACAATGATTTCAATTCCGTTCTGGAATTGGAAAGTTGCAGGAATAGTCCATTGGGCATCTACATAAACTTTGGTTGCAATATCACCGTCATATCCGTCAAATTTGAATATACCATTATAGTCAGAGGTGATTTTGTAATTAGCACCACGCAGCAAAGTCGTTCCTGCCATTTCTGTAACTTCCTTAGCGTCGGATGGTATGGAAGAATAATCCGGTTTTTCAAATGCGAGGCTTCTTGTAGCGACACCACGACTCATTAACGCTCTATTCTGTGCTGCAGATTCTGCATAATAGAGCTTACAGGTAATATTATCGCTGTTTTCCGGCACATCGAACTGATATACCTGTTCACGTCCTCTTGGGTCGGTTTGTTTTACGTAAATACCCTTTTGAGTGGGGAGCAGGCTGACAGCAGCTGTAAATTTAAAGTTGTTTTCTTTGTTAGCTGTCCTTGTAGCGAGTACGGAAGCATTTTCGTTAGTCAAAGGATCTTCTGCATATATTTCAATTAAATAAGCAAATTGCCCTCCTTCTTCATCTTTCACTTCGACTGAAACATTTTTAGTGGTTATCATGTTCCAATTGATATCATCGGGAGCAGCAAAGCCGTCTCCCATCGGGTTAGGTGTTTCATAAGACGGATCATAGAGATCCTTTCCGGAGTCCACACAACTAAACATAGTACCTGCCATTGCTATTGCAATAATGGGCACAAATTGAACTGTTTTTTTCATCATAATGTATTATTGCTTGATTGTTTGTAACCAAATCCATCACAAAAATAACTGCATATCTTTTATTGGAAATGTTTTTTCTGTTATTTTATAGAGTGAAAACAACTATACTTCTGTTTTGGTTCTTCTTTGGCTCGTTTAGGTTTGATGAAGTCTCGATGATGGTGAAGAGAAATCCCTTGATTTTCACTTTTATAAGACTGCTCTGCTTAAAATGAAAATCAAAGGATTATATTAAGTGTATTTAATTTAAGACTTAGTAATTTCTCCTATTAAGCAGGAGTTCATTTTATATCGGATATCCTTGTTGGGTAATCCATGTCCCAATAAAAACATGAGCTTGGTTATGGCACATTCGGGAGTACTGTCATATCCGCTGATTACACCTGCTTCCAAAAGGTGCATTCCTGTTTCATAACGTCCCATCTCTACTGCTCCGGAGGCACATTGTGTGATGTTGACAATGATAATTCCGCGATCGGTAGCTTCCTTTAGTTGGCGGATGAACCATTCCTTTTGCGGGGCATTTCCCGAACCGAAGGTTTTCATGACAACTGCCTTTAATCCGGGAACATGAAGCAGAGAAGTTACGATACTCTCCTGAATACCAGGGAAGAGAGTCAAAATAACTACATTGGTGTCAAATAGATAATGCGGCTTTAATGGTTTTGTCGGATCTGGTTTCCGGATAAGATGGGGTTCATATTTGATGTGGATGCCTACCCGTGCCAAGGGTGGATAATTGAAAGAGCGGAAAGCGTTAAAATTCTCCGCATTAATTTTGGTAGTACGGTTGCCACGCATCAAATGATTTTCAAAGAAAATACATACTTCAGGAACAATGGCCGTACCATCCGTGTTTTTGGCAGCTGCGATCTCAATGGCTGTGATGAGATTTTCTTTTCCGTCTGTGCGCAAAGTTCCGATTGGTAACTGGGAACCGGTGAGAATGACGGGCTTGCTTAGGTTTTCGAGCATAAAGCTTAATGCAGAGGCTGTGTAAGCCATCGTATCTGTTCCGTGAAGGATGACAAAACCATCAAAATAATCATAATTGTAATTGATAATCTTTACTAGCTTTGCCCAGTAAGCAGGTTCCATATCCGAAGAATCGAGAGGGGGATCAAATTGGTAGGAAGAGATGCGGTAGTTGAATCTTTTTAGTTCGGGTACATGCTTAAGCAAATGATCGAAGTTGAAGTTTTCTAAGGCACCTGTTTCCGGATTCTCTATCATTCCGATAGTTCCACCCGTGTAAATTAACAAAACGGAAGGGGTTTCTGCTCTCATAATTGTTGAATTACTGTTAAAACGCTGGCAAAGATAGGAAAAAATAGTGATTTATGATTTATGAATTATGATTTATGAGTTTTCGAATGATTTTGTAGATTTATCATTCATGTGAACCTCCCTCACGTCCCTCACACTTGATTAATTTATTAGAATTACCAATGACCTGGATTCAACTGCTGATTCGCATAAATCATAATTCATAAATTATAAATCATAAATCATTTCACCGCTTCTTTTAATTTAAGGATGGCTTTTTCCGGGTCTTTTTCTTCTTCGAGCAGAGTAACGAACTTACTGCCGATGATAGCTCCGGAAGCGTGTTCGCAAGCTGCCTGGAACGTCGCTTTATTGGAGATGCCAAATCCTATCATCAACGGATTGTTCAGATGCATATCTTTTATTTTCTTGAAGTATGCCTGTTTTTGTTCGTTGAAATTCTGTTGTGCTCCGGTAGTTGCTGCTGATGAAACCATGTAAATGAATCCGTCGGTATGTGTATCTATTTCGCGTACCCGTTCTTCGTTGGTCTCCGGTGTGATGAGCATAATCACTTTGATGTTGTAGCGCTCTGCAATGATACGATAATGTTCTTGATAATCACGGAAAGGGAGATCGGGGATGATAACACCATCAATACCGCATTCCACGCATTTACGGCAGAAGTTTTCAAATCCGAATTGCATGATTGGATTTAAGTACCCCATGAATACAAGTGGTATTTTTACGTCCTTGCGAATATCCCGCAATTGTTCAAAAAGAAGTTTTAAAGACATGCCGTTGCGCAATGCTTGGGTAGCGGCATTCTGGATAACAATGCCGTCTGCCATCGGATCACTGAAAGGAATACCGATTTCAATCATGCTTACTCCATGTTTTTCGAGTGTGCGGATTACATTGGCAGTACCATCTAAAGTGGGGGTGCCGGCACAAAAATAAATAGAAAGTATGTCTTTCTTGTTGCTATTGAAAAGTTGATTAATTCTATTCATGACGTTGGAATTTTAAAGTGATGATTTTAATTCGTTTAAAAATGTCCGGATACGCTCCGGATCTTTTTCTCCCGGTTTGGTTTCAAAACGGCTGTTGAGATCATATCCGGCAAGCCGGGGATGCTTGAATTCTTTCAGGGCATTGGCACTGTATGAGTTGATACCTCCGCTCAAAAGGAAAGGTACATCTCCGTTATATGTGTGTAATATGCTCCAATCAAATTGATTTCCCGAACCACCATATTGCTCGCATTTGGTATCGAACAGAAAAAGATCACAGACTTTTTCGTAGTCATACACCTTTTTCAAGTCTTTGGGGCGGTCTACGGAAAAGGCCTTGATGATTTTCAATCCGGCAGAATGTAAGGACCGGCAGTATTCCGGCGATTCATTTCCGTGGAGTTGCACATCATTCAGTCCGAAACGATCAGCATACATGCTGACCACTTGCTTGTCTTCATTGACAAAGACTCCGACACGCCGGGCATGAATGGGCAGGTAAGCCGGAAGCTCGTAGACACATCGGGGAGATTTAGGATAAAAGATGAATCCCAGCATATCTATGCCTTCGATAGACTCTACGTCCTGTATGTTTTCAGTTTCTCGCATGCCACATACTTTGATAATTTTTCCGTTAATCATAGGGCTGTCCGTTTTGAATAATTAGTTTATTGAATGGCTTGCAGGAAATTCTGTAAAGTTTCTCCCGGTCGCTGTGTTTTCATAAATGTTTCGCCGATCAGGAATCCCCGGAATCCGGCTGCCCGGAGGCGTTTAACTATTTCCGGATCGGAGATGCCGCTTTCAGATACCAGTACCGAATCTTGAGGAAGTTGTCCGGCCAGGCGGAAAGAGTTTTCTACATCGGTGAAGAAAGTACCCAGATTACGGTTGTTGATACCTACCATATCTGTTCCTTTGTTGATGTACGCCAGTTCTTCGGAACTATGAATCTCTAATAAGACCTCCAGACCTAATTCATGAGCTTTCTCTGCCAGTTCATTGCATTTTTCCAGTTCTAGTGCTGCTGCGATAAGAAGTACGGCATCAGCACCGACAATTTTAGCTTGATAAAGCTGATATTCGTCAATGATGAAGTCCTTTCTAAGGATGGGAATTTCCACCAAAGGGCGTGCGGCGCGGATATCTTTCAGGCTTCCTCCGAAGAACTTCTCATCAGTAAGGATGGAAAGGGCGGAGGCACCTGCCGCTGCATAGGAGGGAACGATCTCTTCCGGACGCGCTTCTTCTTGTATCCATCCTTTGGAAGGAGAGCGCCGCTTGAACTCGGCGATAATACCTGATGCGGAAGAGGCTAATGCCTGCTTCATAGAGCGGGGAGTCGGAGATTCGCTGATACCTTCCTGTAATTGTTCGATAGAAATAGCCTGCTTTTGCAGGTCAACTTCAAATCGTTTGTTTGCTATAATCTCGGATAATATATCTTTCATCAGTTCGTTTGTTTTTATATTTATAATCAGACTTGCTAATCGTAAATCAAATTAACTATTCAATTCAATGAATTTTTTTAGTGTAGCTAATGCTCGTCCGCTTTCCAATGATTCTTTGGCAAGAGCAATACATTCTTCAATTGTCTTTTTCGGACGAATCACATGGATAGCGAAAGCGGAGTTGACTATCACTACATTTTTTTGAGCTTCCGTAGCTGTATTATTCATGATATGATCGAAAATCTTAGCTGCATCTTCCGGTGTTTGTCCGCCATCCAGATCAATATCCTTATAACGGGAGAAGCCGAGGCTTTCGGGAGTGTAAATCTTTTCATGATCGCTGGTTGCCACTTTAAACTCATTGGTCAGAGAAATCTCATCATATCCGTCAAGGCTATGAACAACAGCAAATTTCGTCTTGCTTTCCTGATAAGTATAGGTGTAAAGGCGAAGTAACGGTAGATTGTAAACTCCTAACAATTGGTAAGCAGGTAATACCGGATTTACCAATGGACCGAGCATATTGAAGAAAGTGCGCACTGCCAATCCTCTACGAACCGGAGCTACTGCTTTTAATGCCGGATTGAATAAAGGGGCATGTAGATAAGCAAGATTGCATTTTTCCATGCTGCGACGCAGTTGGTCTACATCACTGGTGAATTTTACACCGTGTTGCTCCATTACATTACTGGCACCACTGACCGACGTTGCTCCATAGTTACCATGTTTCACAACCGGGAAGCCGGCTCCGGCAACTGTAAAGCAGGAAGCTGTAGAAATATTGAATGTGTTTTTTCCGTCACCTCCGGTTCCTACGATATCAATCGGAGCGAAATCACTCAAATCGACCGGAATACGCATTTCCAACAGTGCGTCACGGAAACCGCATAATTCCTCTACGGAAATATTACGCATCAGAAAGACGGTGATGAGTGAGGCCACTTGCACATCGTTATATTTCCCTTGCGCGATGTTCTGTAGAATGGTGCGCGCTTCATCGCGTCCCAAATATTGATGTTCGAAAAGTTTGTATAGAATCTGTTTCATAAGTTTAATCGTTTAAGAAGTTTTTGATAATTTCTTTTCCTTGCGGAGTTAATACTGATTCGGGATGGAACTGAATACCATGTACATTATACGTTTTATGGCGGATTGCCATGATTTGTCCCTCTTGGCTTTCTGCTGTTATTTCCAGACAGTCCGGAAAACCTTCCCGGCTGACTACCCAGGAATGATATCTTCCAACAGGGATTTCTTTTCCTAATCCTTCAAAAAGCAGGTCCTGACGAATGATACTTACCGGAGTTTGTACGCCATGATATACTTCTTTGAGGTTTTCCAGACGTGCTCCGAAAGCTTCGCCGATAGCCTGATGACCCAGGCAGACCCCCAGAATGCTTTTGGTCGGAGCGTATCTCTTAATAATAGGTAGTAACAATCCGGCTTCTTCGGGTATGCCCGGTCCGGGAGACAGGATGATTTTATCAAAACGATCTACTTCATCAAGCTCTATCTGGTCGTTGCGGACTACTTCTACATCTGTAGCCCCTAATTCTTTCACTACATGCAGCAGGTTATAAGTGAAAGAGTCGTAGTTATCTAAAAGTAATATTTTCATTTTTATTGTCATTGTAAAATGGTTGTTCAAATACTATCTCTGCTTTTCTGCCTAAAGAAATAGAAGCGTTTAGGCAACGGGAATCTTTTTTCAGGCAACAGCAATTATTTTTTAGGCTGACTATTTGGGATGGTTAATTTTTTAGTTTGACAGCTAAATCAATTGCTTTTTTCAGTGCTCCCAGTTTATTGTTCACCTCTTGCAGTTCGTATTCATCTTGGCTGCGTGCTACGATACCTCCTCCGGCCTGGAACCAGAGTTCGTTGTTGCGGCTTACAAAAGTACGAATGGTGATTGCTTGGTTTAATTCGCCATTCAATCCGATAAAACCGATACAACCACCGTAGGCTCCACGATTATGTGGCTCGATTTCACTGATTAACTGCATAGCGCGTACTTTGGGGGCACCGCTTAACGTACCGGCCGGGAACGTGTCAATAAACGTTTTTATTTTGTCTGCGCCTTCATTCAGCATACCGCTGACACGGCTTACCAAGTGAATAACATGGCTATAATATTGCGGTTCCTTATAGAATACCACGCGTACATCATGGCAATTACGTGAAAGGTCGTTTCTTGCAAGATCAACCAGCATGACATGCTCTGCATTTTCTTTAGGGTCGGCCAGTAAAGCTTCTGTCAATTCGCGGTCTTTTACTGTGTCTCCCGTGCGACGGGTGGTTCCGGCAATCGGATCAATGTAGGCGCGGCCGTTTTCGATTTTGCAATGTGTTTCTGGCGAAGAACCAAAGATACGATATCCTCCGAAGTCGAAATAGAAAAGATAAGGAGAAGGATTGATGCTGCGGAGTGCGCGATAAACTTTGAAATCATCTCCGGCGTATGGTTGGATAAATCTTCTGGAAAGCACGATTTGGAAAACATCTCCGCGCATACAGTGTGCGATTCCTTTGCGCACATTTGCTTTGTGCTCTTCGTCGGTGATGGGACTGGTTACGGGACCTGTTACAGAGAAATTGTAGGAAGCATAATTCCGGTTTTCGATGGCTGCTTCCAGTTCCGGCAAACCGCTTTCTTCTCCTTCGGACAACATTTCAACTAATGTCAGCTCATTTTTGAAATGATTGAAAACAATGACATACTTATATAATATGTATAGTAAATCCGGAGCATCGTTTTGCTCATCATGACTTTCTTTCACCGGGACGTGCTCGAAGTACTTCACGGCATTAAACGTCGTATATCCGTAAAGTCCGCACACATTCTTATTATCTCCGGTCACCTGGAACTGATTGATAAACCGGTTCATAACCTTTTCTACATTGAATGTTTTTGTCAGCGGTTCTTCCGTACGGCTATTATCGGGATAGTTGGCAGTGACAATGCCACCGTTTACACCGATGCTTGCCAAGGGACAAAGGGCTATAAATGACAGGGAATTTTCTCCGGCATGATAATCGGAACTTTCCATTAATGCGGATTGAGGATACATGTCGCGTACTTTCAGATAAATGCTAACGGGAGTATGCATATCTCCGAGCACTTGTTTGCTATGGGTAGTATAATTAAATGTTTTCATTTCTATAATTGCTTGATTATTGATTGCGAATGATGGTTGACTAATTATTTATAGCTGTTCGTTAAACGACAAATAGGTTTCAATATCTTTGTCTCCTCGTCCCGAAACAGTCAATACAACGATATCTTCCGGCTTGAACTTCAATTTTTTCAAAGCTCCTAATGCATGGGCGGATTCCAATGCAGGGATAATACCTTCGAGTTTGGTTAGTTCGTAGGCAGCTTCTATCGCTTCGTCGTCGTTGATTGCCAATACGTTGGCACGGCTTTGGGCGGCAAGGTTAGCGTGTATCGGACCAATGCCCGGATAATCCAGTCCGGCGGAAATGGAGTATGGTTCCTCTATCTGTCCGTCCTCGTTTTGGATGACATAGGTACGTGCTCCGTGGATAATTCCCATTTTGCCGAGTTGGATGGTAGCGGCGGTCATTCCGGTTTCTATTCCTTTACCTCCCGCTTCCGCCAGGATAATGCCTACCCGTTCGTCGTTGATATAATGATAAATCGTTCCGGCAGCATTACTTCCTCCTCCCACGCAGGCTATCAGATAATCCGGATAATCGCGTCCTTCTTTTTCTTGCAGTTGCTTTTTGATTTCTTCGCTGATAACAGATTGCAGACGTGCTACCATGTCAGGGTAGGGATGAGGACCTACGGTAGATCCGATGATATAATAAGTGTCGGCAGGATGACAGCACCAGTCGCGGATCGCTTCGTTGGTTGCATCTTTCAGAGTCATGTTGCCGGAAGTAACGGGGATAACGGTGGCTCCCAACATTTTCATTTTCTCTACATTGATGTGCTGGCGTTCTACGTCCGTCTTTCCCATATAAACGATACATTCCATATCCATCAATGCACAGACGGTAGCTGTTGCTACTCCATGTTGTCCGGCTCCGGTTTCGGCGATGATACGCTTCTTTCCCATGCGGCGTGCCAGTAAGATTTGTCCGATGGTGTTGTTGATTTTGTGAGCACCTGTATGATTCAGGTCTTCCCGCTTCAGATACAACTTGCAACCGTACTTTTCAGAAAGGCGTTTGGCCAGATAGAGTGGGGAGGGACGTCCTACGTAGTCACGTAGCAACTGGTCGAACTCCTTTTTAAATTCTTCGCTTTCAATCACTTCGAGGTACTTATTCGTTAGTTCCTCAACACATTTGTGGAGGATTTCCGGTACGTAAGCACCGCCGAATTCTCCGTAATAGCCATCCTGGTCAACTAAAAAACTTTTCATAATCCTATATCTATTTTTATGTTATTATTGAATCTGTTTTGAAACGGGGGTAAATAAAAAGAGCCCTGTCGCAGGTTGCGACAGGGCTCTTTCAAATTTGTTATATCTTTAATGAGGTATATACATACGAGCACTGCTCCCTTACGACTGTCGGAGTTGTAACGGGCGCCACCACCAATATGTATTTACTAACATTGTTCTCATTGTCTTTTGTAATTTTATGGGGGCAAATATAGACACTTTGTTTGAAACAGCAAACAAAATATGACTTTTTTTCTCTTTTGCCTTCATTTTTCTGATATAGAACAATTTTCAACCAGAACTGTTCTTATAAATATTGAATATTTAAACAAAAACAATTATGAAACAGAGAAAAGTTTTAGTAGGTATCGCTATTGCCATTTTCATTATATTATTATTGTATTGGTTATTGGTAGCAGAGGATATGAAACCCTGGTTGTCGGCTATGGTTCCTTCCGTGGCACAACAATTCTTTGCTTGATTCTGACAGGCTTCGGATAAATCATGTATCTTTGCAAGGATAGTGACTAATAACCAAAATAATAACAATAGACTAAGATATGGAAAATTTTATTTTTCAAAATCCCGTGAAACTAATCATGGGAAAAGGGATGATTGCCCGGCTGGCTAAAGAAATACCGTTAGACAAACGTATTATGATTACTTTTGGCGGCGGAAGCGTGAAGAAAAACGGAGTGTACGATCAGGTAAAGGAAGCATTGAAGGACCATTTTACGGTAGAATTTTGGGGAATCGAGCCCAATCCTGCTATCGAAACTCTCCGTAAAGCGATTGCTTTGGGAAAAGAAGAGAAAGTGGATTATTTGCTGGCTGTTGGCGGCGGTTCTGTTATTGACGGTACGAAATTGATTTCCGCAGGAATCCTGTATGATGGTGATGCCTGGGATTTAGTACTTGCCGGACGCCCGGTAACTCATACTGTACCTCTTTCCACTGTATTGACTTTGCCTGCTACCGGTTCGGAAATGAATAACGGAGCAGTTATTTCCCGTCGCGAAACGAAAGAGAAATATCCTTTTTATGCCAACTATCCAATCTTCTCTATTCTTGATCCGGAAGTAACTTTTACCTTGCCACCTCATCAGGTAGCTTGTGGATTGGCTGATACCTATGTTCATGTGATGGAGCAATATATGACTACTTCCGGACAGAGTCGCGTTATGGACCGTTGGGCAGAAGGTATTCTGCAAACTCTGGTGGAGATTGCTCCGAAAATTCGTGAAAACCAGCATGATTATCAACTGATGGCTGATTTTATGCTTTCGGCTACAATGGCATTGAATGGATTTATTGCTATGGGAGTGTCTCAAGACTGGGCTACTCACATGATCGGGCATGAAATTACTGCTTTGCACGGATTGACACATGGCCATACGTTAGCCATTGTTCTTCCTGCCACGTTGCAAGTGCTTCATGAAGAAAAAGGGGATAAGCTTTTGCAGTATGGTGAAAGAGTTTGGGGAATTACTTCCGGTACGAGAGAAGAGCGGATTGATGAAGCAATTTGCCGTACCGAAGAATTTTTCCGTTCACTGGGACTGACTACACGTTTGCATGAAGAGAACATCGGACAGGAAACTATTCTGGAAATCGAACGCCGCTTCAATGAACGTGGTGCTAAATATGGTGAGAATGGAAATGTAACAGGTGCTGTTGCTCGTAGAATATTAGAGACTGCACTTTAGGCACACTCTTACATGAAGTTTATAGAATAAGAAGGTTTCCGAAAAATCCTTCTTGCTAAATAAAATGTGTACCCTAAAAGTTGGATATAAAACTTTTGGGGTACATTTCATTAGTAGTGGTAATAATGTAAAGTAGCGGGGCAGTATTATCATCTTACAGGGTATACTTCATAATCAGTAACAGCAAAAAGAGTGATTTTATAAATCCAAGGCTTTTCGGTATTCTGTTTACTATTTCTCAATATTCTCTGTTCTTGGAATTTTGAACCAGAAACAAGAACCTTCTCCTTCTTTAGATTCCGCTCCGATAACTCCTCCCAGCCGCTCTACTATGACACGACAGATGGCTAGTCCGAGACCTGTTCCTTTAATAAACGAATTCAGTTTGACGAAACGTTCGAACACCTTGTCTATTTTGTCAGCAGGAATTCCGATACCTGTATCTTTTACATAAAAGTATATTTCATCACTTGCTTCTTCAATCCGGTATCCCATTTCGATAGAACCTTTGGAAGTGAATTTTAAGGCATTGTTTGTAAAGTTGATGATAACCTGTGATAAGCGTATGCGGTCTGTATTAATAATACATTGATTTGCTCTCTCTGTGAATACGATTTGTACGTCCGGTGAAGAGTTTTTTTCTTGCATTTGTCTGCAAATACCTTCCATCAGTTCATTAATGTCAGTTTGCGCAAATGTGAATTCCATAGTACCGGCTTCGATTTTGGAAAGATCCAGAATATCGTCTATCAGTTGCAATAATAAGATATTGTTGCTGGAGATTATTTTCACGAACTCCTGTTTCTCTTCTTCCTCTTCTGTCTGGCAAACCATTTCGGAAAATCCTACAATTGCGTTTAGTGGGGTTCGTATTTCATGGCTCATATTAGCGAGAAAGGCAGATTTTAGTCGATTGGATTCTTCGGCTTTTTCCTTTGCCTCTTGCAACATTCTATTCATTTTTAGTTTTTCTGTGATGTTTTCAAAACGAAGTAATCCGCCAATAATTTCAGTTTCTTTTTCGTCGCCAAAAACGGGAGTTGCGGTCACTTCAAAATCTACATCGTCTACTCTGATTGTATGTCGGATTATTTTGCCTTGTTCGATTGCTTTCTTGAAAGCACATTGTCCACATGGTTCATTACGAAGTGCACTGGTCTGATAGCAAATTTTTCCCGGTATGTATCGTCTTCCTTTTACCAGGCTGGCGATTTGTCTTGTTTCTTCCCATTGCACCCGGTAATTTTTATCAATATAGATAAGCCCGAAGTCAATACTTTTTAGAGCTAGTTTCTGCTTCTTTAATGCTTTTTCCAGTTCTTCTTTGGCTGCAACCAATTCTCTTTCATAATTCTTGAGTTGAGTGATCTCCCATCGGGTTGCCAGTAGCCATCTTTTTTCCCCTTCCCATGAAATAATTGATTTTACAGCAATCGTATCATGGGTGATTCCATCGGGAGTGATATATTTTTCTTCTTTGCGGTATACTTTGCCTTCTTGTACGAGTTCTTTGTCGATATTCCGGTATTTTTCTCCTCTTTCTTCTCCGTATATTTCGTAGTCAGTATGTCCGATAGCCTCTTCACTACTGATACCGGATTGAACGGCTGATTCTTTATTCCAGTAATAGTATCGGAAATCATTTGCAATGTCTTTTACGAAGATCGGAAAAGGAAGGTTGTCGAGAATATCAAAAGAAAAACGATAGGAATGATTGGTCTTTTTAATCGTTTTGTGTAATTTGTGGATTCTATATAATAAAATGCTGATGATAAGGAGTAAAATAATTACCAGTAAATAATTATAACCCCAAGGTACTTCACCAATCCAGAAAATTAACAAAATATTGTTTGCCATAAAATGTTTGATATAAATAGGGTGTAAAGATATGAATTGTTCTTTAACTATCAAAAAGATAATACATAAATCTATTATTTTTCAATGTTACATTGTGAGGATGTAATAAAATATAATGTGTAGAATGTGGGTGTATGGTATCTTATTATTCCTATATAGTATGATGTTTAGAGTGATGTTGAATCTTTTTTTAGAGGTAAAATGTATTAAAATATTAAATGATGTCTCATGAACTAAAATCATTTCTAATTTGTTTTAATAACGCTGGAGTATTTTCTATTTTTGTTCACCTAAATTAGTTTTGATAGAGTCAAAATAAAACAATCATTTAATTACGTATGCTGATAACCATTATTATTCTCGTTCTTTCGGCTGTCTTTTTCGTGAACGGCAAGGTTCGTTCGGATATTGTGGCACTATGTGCGCTGATAGCCTTACTTGTTTTTCAGATATTAACTCCTGACGAGGCACTCTCCGGTTTTTCCAATTCGGTAGTCATTATGATGATCGGATTGTTTGTTGTAGGAGGGGCTATTTTCCAGACGGGACTGGCAAAAATGATTAGTTCCCGAATTCTTAAACTTGCGGGAACCAGTGAGATCCGGTTGTTTCTATTGGTGATGTTGGTGACTTCTGTCATTGGCGCGTTTGTCAGTAACACAGGTACGGTGGCATTGATGCTTCCTATTGTTGTTAGTCTGGCGATGAGTGCTGGCATGAATCCCAGCAGGCTGTTGATGCCGTTGGCTTTTGCAAGTAGTATGGGAGGTATGATGACTCTGATTGGTACTCCGCCGAACCTTGTGATACAGAATACGTTGACTTCCGCCGGACTTGAGCCGCTTTCTTTCTTCTCTTTCCTGCCTGTCGGCATTGTCTGTGTAATTGTCGGTACACTGGTTCTGATGCCGCTTAGTAAATGGTTTCTTTCTAAAAAAGGACAGAAAGATGATAATAAACGTTCGGGCAAGTCATTGAAACAGTTGGTTAATGAATATGGACTCTCCAGTAACTTGTTTCGTTTACAGGTGATAAAAGATTCACGGCTTTTGGGGAAGACAATAATCGATCTGGATATTCGTCGTAAATATGGTTTGAATATTATGGAAGTTCGTCGTGGTGATGCATCGCAACATCGTTTTCTGAAAACGATTACTCAAAAGTTTGCTGCACCGGACACGATGTTAGAAGTAGAGGATATTTTGTATGTGACTGGAGACTTTGATAAGGTGCAACTCTTTGCGGAAGATTACCTGTTGGAGAGCTTGGGCGACCATGCAACGGAAGAAACAAAAAGTACGACTAATTCGCTTGATTTTTATGATATCGGTATTGCTGAAATAGTATTGATGCCATCTTCTAATTTGATAAACCAGACAATTAAAGAAGCTGGTTTCCGTGATAAGTTTAATGTGAACGTATTAGGGGTTCGTCGTAAAAAGGAATATTTATTGCAAGATTTGGGGAATGAGCGTATTCATAGTGGTGACGTGCTTTTGGTGCAAGGAACATGGAATAATATAGCCCGTCTTAGCAAGGAAGATGCTGATTGGGTTGTTTTGGGGCAACCTTTGGCGGAAGCGGCTAAAGTTACGTTAGATTATAAAGCTCCGGTAGCAGCTGCTATTATGGTGTTAATGGTGGCAATGATGGTTTTTGATTTCATTCCGGTAGCTCCGGTTACAGCCGTTATGATAGCGGGTATATTGATGGTGCTTACGGGATGTTTCCGCAATGTGGAAGCGGCTTATAAAACGATCAACTGGGAAAGTATTGTATTGATTGCTGCCATGCTCCCTATGTCTCTGGCATTGGAGAAAACGGGAGCTTCGGAATATATTTCCAATACATTGGTGAACGGTTTGGGATCATATGGACCGATTGCATTGATGGCAGGTATTTATTTTACGACTTCGTTGATGACGATGTTTATTAGTAATACGGCCACCGCTGTTTTGCTTGCTCCGATTGCTTTGCAAAGTGCCATACAGATTGGAGTCAGTCCGGTTCCTTTCCTGTTTGCCGTGACGGTAGGTGCAAGTATGTGTTTTGCTTCTCCGTTCTCTACGCCGCCTAATGCCTTGGTGATGCCTGCCGGACAATATACTTTTATGGATTATGTAAAAGTAGGATTACCGTTGCAGATTATTATGGGAATCGTGATGATTTTTGTATTGCCATTGATTTTCCCCTTTTAGTCTTTGATTTTTATCTTGTCAATGGGGGAGATGAAAGAAATAGAGATTTGTAGCGCTGAATCTTTGTCTTTTTATGAAGAGTTGCATATTTCCATGCAACTCTTTTTTTTGCTGTATACTATTGAATAAATAGTATTAAAATTTTTATATTCAACGATATAACTAACTGTCATCTAATATAAATAATTAGAGTGAGGCGCTTTAAAAGATGTTAACTGCAAATCGGAAAATGCAATGTAATCTGTATAATGTTTATAAATACAATTATCTTTGTGCGTTCATTGCTGATTATTGATTAGTAGTGATTTATGTTTTTCGCAAATAAAACAAACTAAAGCATTAAAAGATTATGAAACAGAACATTGCAAAAGTATTCACTTTCTCGTTGTTGGCGTCTTCCATCAGTTTTATCAGTTGTGTTGATAATGAGAAAAATCTGTTTGATGCAGATCAACTGAAGCAAATTTACGAAGAAACTTTTCCTGTAAAAAACATCGATCTTGATGGTGATTGGACAGTGTCACGAAGTGTGATAGCGTGTGTGTCAGTTAATGGAGATCAGGGAGTAGATTATAAGATACAAATATTTGATGCCGATCCATTAAGTCCGGGAAGTACAGCAAAACTCTTAGCGGAAGGAACTGTCAATCAAAGTACGACTTTGAATGTGGTGATGGATTGTGCAACAGCGCTTGATAAGGTGTTTGTTGCACGCATAGATGAGCACAAACGCTATCTGGTTCAACCGGTAGCGATTGAAAATGGTACAGTGACAGCGCATTTAGGAGACGCACATTATATATGGATATACAGGAGCACAACGTCTCATGTTGAATACAGGGAATGCTAGTACCCCTCTGACCGATATATACATTCTTGAAGTGAACGTCAAACTTAAGAATACAATATCTGTCCCTAGTGTGACAGATGGCTTAGACTTCTTCATTGCTTATCAGGGGATAGGTCAAAAGAGAACGGAAATCCATTTGACTCATTTTAATTCGGCTACGGCGAATGGGCAATTGGCAGATAATGAAGTGCTCGAAGTAATCAAGGCAGTTAATAATACTTGGGCTCTTTGCGTTCCTGATAAATTTGCTTATCCAACAGAAACAACAGTGATAACGAATGCATATTCTAAATTTGCAGATTGGGCACACGATCAGAGCTCAACCACAGATTGGTATAAGACTGTTAGTAGTGACAAGGTGATTCAGTACTAAACTTTTCGTCATCTCTACACTTTTTACATAAAGTTTTAGAATCCCTGATTATACTGACGATTGTTTGTGTAATCAGGGATTTTGCTATCTCACATGTTTTGTTATTTCTCTTTGTTAGCAAGCAAAAACCTTTAAAATGCTGAAAATTTTGCTTATTTTGTACAAAGACACCGTGTTTTTCACTGAAAAGCATCGTTATATTTGTAAAAAACATAAGGATAAAGTAAGCAAAAGATGCGGATAATGTCACCAAAAGCTATGGATAGAGTAAGCAAACCATTGGGATAGTGTCGCTATGTCGTAAATATTGTTAGTATTTTCTACTTTCCTTCCATTGATTTTTCTACTTCGGTCTTTGATAATGATAAATAGAAAAGAATAAAAGGGAACTTTATTAGTATAGATAATATCTCTTTGGTGGTAAAATCTTTGATGATGTATCAAAAAGTGTATATATCGTGCCTGATTATAGAATAACGATTTGAGCAAATTCCTCTACAGTGACAGAAACTCTTTATTCCAATAAAAGGGAGGAAAGAAACGATTCCTGGTAGATTAAGAATTACAAAGTGTCAATGGTGACTTTTTGTAAACTATAGTTTCTATAAGATAGGTTTCATCAATTGTTAAGGCATTTTTTCTCTCTGTCTCAATTATATATTTTAATGCTTTGTAACTATGAAGAGACAAAGAATAGTAGCTATGTTGAATAATAGTTGCTTGATGGCATAGCACGATAGAACTTCTGTAATGTACAAATCAAGCGATTTAAGGTTGAATAAACTTAAATCGCTTTTCTCCGCATCACTACTATCTGATCGAACCGCTTTTGTGACGGAGTGCCAACTATAATTTCCTTTGGAGGGAATCGCTTATCGAACTCATTAGCAGCTGATTTATCGACCTGATATATTTCATCTTCTATGTAACGTCCTTTAGCGTTGGCTAAAGCATTATCATATAATTCATAAACATGAAGAGCTGTGGCATACATATTATCTTCGGTGCGAATCCCTAATGTTTCAGCAGGAATGAATCCTTGCCGGAGGTAATAATCCGGGTCACCGCAAAGTAAAATGGCACGAAATCCCATATCAAAAGCTCGTTCTTTGGTCAGCGCAATCATTTTTCCTCCAATACCTTTCTGTTGATATTCGGGAAGAACAGAAATGGGCCCCAGACTCAATACTTCATATTGGTTACCGTCATCCGCCATGATAAATGATTTAAGGCAGACCACATTGCCGACAATCTTGCCATTAAGTTCTGCAACAATATCGAGTTCCGGTACAAACTTTGGATGGTTACGCATGATATGAAGGAGATAATGTTCGTCACATCCCGGAGAAAAATGATTCCAAAAGGCTTCCCGTGTGACATTTTCGGTTTCATTATAATCCGAAGGTTGTTCAATTCTAAGTTTTATATCCATCTTATCAAATATATAGTTACACAAATATAGAGAACAAAATTTGAATATTTACCTCTTTAAGGACGAATCTGTACATTATAGCAAGATGAGACAAAAACTCCCGATACAAAGTTTGAATATACACTAGTATCAGGAGTTTTGTGTATTGATGCATCAAGATTGTAGAGAATTAAACCTTGTTCATCTTTTGCGTGTACAGACTATTGATGATATCGTCGAACAGTCCGATGGTAGGTACAATAATTCTGGTGGCTTTTATATGAGTAGCTATCTCAAGAAATATTTCAGCAGCAGGAATAATAACATCGGCCCGGTCCGGTTTCAACTTATATTGCTTGATACATTGTTCGGTAGAGAGCTTTCAATGTTTCATATATATCTTGCAGTGATTTTTTTTATTTCACTTTGTTTCATACTGAAAGGGAACTGTCTAAATTTTCTGCAGAAATATCAATGTGGGATGTAATCGTCATAACGATATTATTACGAACTTATTACAATGTTTATTTGTTATTTTTATATATCAGTAGAAACACTTATATTCGCAAAAGTATTGAAACAGACCCGGTTAAAAAATATAGAATTTATGAAAACAATGAATTATTCCCTTATTCGTATTCTCTTTGCACTTGTAATAGGATTGGTGCTCGTTATTTGGCCAAATGCGGCTGCCAGCTATATTGTCATTACAGTTGGTGTTGCCTTTTTGATTCCCGGTGTTATCAGCCTTTTTGGCTATTTCGGCCGGAAAAGACAGGAAGGTGAGGCGGCTCCCCGTTTCCCGATAGAAGGAATCGGCAGTTTATTATTTGGACTTTGGCTGATTGTGATGCCTGAATTCTTTGCAGATGTTCTGATGTTTCTATTGGGATTTATCCTGATAATGGGAGGAGTGCAACAGATTGCTTCTTTATCGATGGCACGTCGGTGGATGCCTGTTCCGGGAGCGTTTTACCTGGTTCCTTCATTGATTCTTATTGCAGGTATCATCGCTTTGTTTAATCCGACGGGAGCACGTAATACTGCATTTATAATTATTGGTGTGAGTAGTTTGGTTTATTCGCTTACCGAATTAATCAACTGGTTCAAGTTTGACCGTCGTCGTCCGAAGACTCCGGTGGTACATGACGATGATGATATTGAGGATGCAAAGATAATCGAATAAAAAAGAAGAGGACTGCTTCACAGCACCCCTCCCCGCAAACTTAAAACAACCAACAAAAGAAATAGATAATTTCATAACGATGAACTGTGAGTGTAAATGCGTTGCAATACAACTTGTTCGCCGTTCACCGTTTATCGTTCACCGTTCTTCTTTTCTATCTCACAAATAACAGTTCCCTGTATTTCGGAAGCGTCCACATCTGGTTGTCAACAATGAGTTCCAACTTATCGATGTGGTAGCGGATTTCTTCCAGTGCCGGAACGATCGTGTCGTGGTAGGCAATGGCTTTTTCCCGTTCGCTTTCTATCTTGTTCGCAACCTTACGAGCTTCAATCATTGCATCTACATGTTCCTTGATGAAGGCTGTGCGGTCGGCAATCTCTTCAATAAGTTCCAGGTTTTTAGCAGACAATTTCGCTGCCTTTTCTGCCGGGAAAAGAGATTGCATCTTATAGACATTATTAATTAAATCCGTTTGATATTGAGTGGCCACCGGAATGATATGGTTCATAGCCAAATCACCCAATACACGCGCCTCGATCTGAATCTTCTTCGTATACGTTTCCCATTTCACTTCGTTGCGGGCTTCCAGTTCTTTCTTTGTCATTACACCGGTAGCTTCGAACATGGCAATGGTTTCCGGTTTCAGGTAGTTATCGAAGATAACAGGAACACTGGTTTCGCAATCCAGTCCACGGCGGGCTGCTTCTTTCTTCCATTCGTCGCTGTAACCATTGCCGTCAAAATGAATCGCTTTACATTCCTTGATATATCCACGGATAATTTCAAGAATGGCGGACACTTTAGGTTCTCCTTTTTCAATCAAAGCATCCACATCTTTTTTAAACTTCACCAATTGGTCTGCTACGGCAGAGTTCAATGCAATCATGGCAGACGCACAGTTTGCCTCGGAACCTACGGCACGGAACTCAAAACGGTTTCCGGTGAAAGCAAAAGGAGAGGTACGGTTACGGTCAGTATTATCAATCAATAATTCTGGAATCTGCGGAATATCCAACTTCATTCCCTGTTTGCCGCTAAGACTAATCAAATCATCTTTCGTACTGTTTTCAATGTGATCCAATACCTGCGACAATTGCTTCCCTAGGAAAGAGGAGATGATGGCAGGAGGTGCCTCATTAGCTCCCAGACGATGGGCGTTGGTAGCGCTGGAGATAGAAGCTTTCAACAATCCGTTATGATGATAAACTGCCATCAATGTGTTTACGACGAAAGTAACAAAACGCAGGTTATCTTCCGGAGTCTTACCCGGTCCCATTAATAAAATGCCCGTGTCAGTTCCCAGCGACCAGTTGTTGTGTTTGCCCGATCCGTTGACGCCCTTAAAAGGTTTTTCATGAAGCAGTACGCGGAAACCATGACGGCGACTAACCTTACGCATCAATGACATAATCAGCAAGTTATGGTCGTTAGCAAGGTTACACTCTTCAAAGATGGGGGCTAACTCGAACTGGTTCGGGGCAACCTCGTTGTGACGGGTCTTAACAGGAATACCCAGCTTTAACGCTTCAATTTCGAGATCCTTCATGAAAGCGGCTACGCGGGTGGGGATAGCACCGAAGTAGTGGTCCTCCAACTGTTGGTTTTTGGCACTGTCATGTCCCATCAAAGTACGACCGGTCATTAGCAAGTCCGGGCGTGCGGCATACAATCCTTCGTCTACGAGGAAGTATTCCTGTTCCCAGCCCAAGTAAGCAACTACTTTTTTCACTTCCGGGTTGAAGTAACGACATACGTCTACAGCAGCTTTATCTACGGCACGCAATGCTTTCAGCAAGGGAGCTTTATAGTCGAGAGCTTCACCGGTATATGCAATAAACACAGTTGGGATGCAAAGTGTATCATCTACAATGAAAGCAGGTGATGAGGGGTCCCATGCGCTGTAACCACGGGCTTCGAATGTGTTACGGATACCGCCATTCGGGAAAGAAGAAGCATCCGGTTCCTGCTGTACAAGCAGTTTACCAGTAAATTCTTCCATCATACCACCTTTGCCGTCATGTTCAACGAAAGCATCATGTTTTTCAGCTGTGCCTTCGGTCAGCGGTGCGAACCAGTGCGTATAATGAGTAACACCCATTTCGATGGCCCATTTCTTCATGCCGGCAGCTACCTCGTCGGCAATACTGCGATCTAGCGGAGCACCGTTGTCAATGGCGTCAATCAGTGCATTGTATACCTTGCTGGGAAGGTATTTGAACATTTTCTCCTTGTTGAATACATACTTGGCGAAATACTCCGAAGGACGTTCGGCAGGTGTTGCTACCTCAACAGCTTTCTTTTTGAAAGCTGTCTCTACTACTCTGAATCTAAGTTTTGACATAATACCTGATTTGATTTGTTGTTAAATATGTTAGAGTAAATAATTACTTTGTTATGTGGTTCCCGGAAAGGCGATCAAACCTGTCCGGAAGTTTTTACTGTGATTAGCGGGGTAGTGGTTAGTAGTAAGTTGTGTGTAGCTGTCTTTCACTAATCACTAAACCGTTCATCACTAAATTAGTTGTAAGCCGATTCTCCGTGTTCGTAAATATCAAGACCTTCTTCTTCGATACGTGCCGGAACGCGAAGTCCGTGAATCTTATCAAGCGTTTTGAAAATGATGAATCCCATGCCTGCTGCCCATGCACCTACTACCAATGCTCCAAATATTTGTGCACCGAGGAACCCGAAACCGTAGCCATAGAATAAACCTTCACTGGTGGAGAACAAACCTGTAAGAATAGTTCCTAAAAAGCCACAAACACCATGTACAGAAGATGCACCTACCGGATCGTCTATCTTTAACACCTTGTCAATGAAGTCAACGGAGAATATCATTACGACACCACATATTGCACCTATTAAGGCTGCTCCTGCAGGAGATACTGCGTCACATCCTGCTGTGATGCCTACCAACCCTGCCAAGATACCATTCAGTGTCAATGACAGGGAAGGTTTTCCATATTTCATCCAGCTCACCAACAGAGCGAAGAAACCACCGGCACAAGCAGCCAGATTCGTTGTCAGGAATACGTGGGAGATGGCGATAGCATCGGCTTCGGTTGCTGCTGCCAATTGAGAACCGGGGTTGAACCCGAACCATCCGAACCAAAGAATGAATACGCCTAGTGCGGCAATAGTCAGGCTATGACCTGGGATAGCTTTTGATTTGCCGTCTTTACCATATTTACCGATACGGGGACCAAGAATGGCAGCACCTACCAAAGCAATCCATCCACCTACAGAGTGAACGACCGTAGAACCGGCAAAGTCATGGAAGGTGGTTCCGAAGAGACTCATCATGAAAGAACCTTCTTCACCGTTCATCAACCAGCCTCCGCCCCATGTCCAGTGACCGGATATCGGATAAATCAGTACACTGATAAAGATGGTGTAGACGATATACATGGAGAATTTTGTACGTTCTGCCATGGCTCCTGATACAATTGTAGCTGCTGTCGCACAGAATACGGTTTGGAATATGAGGAATCCTTCGGTTGGCAGACCATTATCAATGAAAGAAAGGTCGAAGAAGTGGGGCATTCCGATGAATCCGCCTGCGCCGAACATCAATCCGAAACCGATAAACCAGTATAGTAAAGAGCCGAACATGAAGTCTACAAAGTTCTTCATCAGAATGTTGGCAGTATTTTTCACTCTGGTAAAACCTGCTTCTACTAATGCAAATCCCGGCTGCATGAAGAATACGAGCATTGCTGCAAGCAACATCCATACAGTATTCAATCCAAGAGCTAATTCACCAAGCGTATCGGGAGCTGCTGATGCTTCTTCAGCAGGAGCGGTAACGACTTCGGTAATTGTTTCTGTAACTGCTGCAACTGTATCGGCAGCAGCTGTGTTTTGTGCCGACATATCAGTAGTAAAACAGCACAAAATGAATATAGTAGTGGCTATCCACAGCTTTACGAAGCTATGGCTTTTATATTTTGTATCCATAATAGTATAATCTTATTTAACGTTCTTGTTCTGCATTGTAGAGGGCTATGTCACCACGTTCGGCAGTGCGTATGCGGATAGCGTCTTCGATAGGAATGACGAAAATACGTCCGTCACCGATTTCTCCGGTCTGTGCAGCTTTGATGATAGCCTGCACTGTTTTCTCGGTATTCTTGTCGCGCACGACAATAGAGATCAAAATTCTTTCAATGGTGCTGGTGTCATATACTACGCCACGGTAGATACGTCCTTGCCGTGCTTTTCCAATACCTCTTACATCGTAATAAGAGAACCATTCGATGTCCGCTTCGAGTAGGGCGTCTTTTACGTCCTCGAATTTGGTTTTACGGATAATAGCTTCAATCTTTTTCATATACCTTAAATATTAGTGTGTCCTGTAAAAGAAAGAGGTATAGGGTAGCGGCAGCCATAGCAGGTTACCATACAACAAACCGATAAAATCTAAACTCTAACTACCTTTTCTAATCCCTATACGCTCTTTGTATTGTAAATTCTCTCTCTTAAAAACTTAGTCCGAAAGCAAAGTAGGCTCCTTCAGTGCGAGGGTTCACTGTTACTTTGGCAAATGTTGGTACAGAGAAGGAATCTGTGATTTTAATCTCCTTGGATGCTCCGAGACTGATGTCTGTTACGCAGAATCCACTGGTATAGCCATTATAAAAAGTCGTTTCCCAGGGAACCATACCTAAATTTACTGTCCAGTCGAGACCTCCTAATTTGAAAGGTGCGCTAAGTGCGAGGTAAGAAGAATAAGCTCTTTTGCCGTTTTCTTTTACACCGTCGGCACCTGCAAAGTTTGTGTACCAGTTGACGGCTAGCGGACCGAAATCATATCCCACTTGTGCTTCAAATACATGTGCTGTAGAATAGGCCCCATATTGGAAATACTTATTGGTTGTATAAATCTCCTTTCCGTATTCGTCTACATCCCCTGTATATGTTTTATCAAACCAATAATCCGTTATTGAAACACTAAATCCACCAATTGAATAACCGAGAGTTAAATCAAACTCTTTTGCATCTTTGGATTCAATTCCTACTGATCCCCATGCTTCGAGTGATAAACCTTTGTAAGAGATTCCCAGTGAAGGCTGGACGCTAACTCCGCCTAAATTCTGACCGCGCCAGATGTAACCACTTACCAAATCTGCTCCAACGGAAGCTTCTACCTTATCTTGTGCCATCATTGTAGACGGGACAAGTCCTGACAGTAATAATGCTACTGTTATTACCCCCAATTTGTTGTTAATCGTCGTTTTCATCGTCTTTTTACCTTTAAAAGTTAGAAAAATGTGGATGTACGGTCCATTTGTTATATAGTAGCGCGCAAAATACTATCGTTTTTTATAGATAACTGATTATGGATAACTGATCCTGCAGGAATGATGATGTCCGTTTAATGGGGGCATGTTGAACTTTCTATTTCCCGCTATCCATTATTCATTCAATCAGAGCCAGTTTTTTATTCTTCTCATCGCTTCGATACAGTCGTTGCGTTCGCCGAACGCAGTTAAACGGATATACCCTTCACCGCTTGGCCCGAAACCTACACCGGGAGTACCGACCACATTGGCTTCATACAACATCTGTTCGAAGAATCGCCATGAAGAAAGTCCGTTCGGAGTTTTCACCCACAAGTAGGGAGCGTTGACGCCGCCGTATACTTTCAGTCCTGTGGCTTCCAATCCTTCCTTCATGATTTTTGCGTTGGTCATATAATAGTCG
Organism: Bacteroides sp. D22; assembly: GCF_000163675.1. Classification (NCBI taxonomy): domain Bacteria; kingdom Pseudomonadati; phylum Bacteroidota; class Bacteroidia; order Bacteroidales; family Bacteroidaceae; genus Bacteroides; species Bacteroides sp. D22. The sequence goes on from NZ_GG774812.1 coordinate 83,757, forward strand.
ATTGTTTTCTTAATCTGTGCCTTGCCTTCTGCACTGTAAACGGCTTCTGCTGCCCGTTGGGTAATATAAGAAGTGCCGTTAAACTTAGTACACTGGCGACGGTTCCACAATCTGTTGAGTGGTATGCGATCGCCTTCCAGAGTGGCGGCAGTGAGCTCTTTCGGAACCACGGTATATCCGCAGCGTACTCCTGTAAATCCTGCCGTTTTTGAAAAACTACGGAATTCAATCGCGCACTTTTTAGCTCCTTTAATCTCATAGATAGAGTGGGGGACATTCTCGTCCTGGATATATGCCTCGTAAGCGGCATCGAACAGAATCAGTGTATCGTTTGCCAAGGCATAATCCACCCACTTTTTCAGTTCCGGTTTGGTTAAGGTGGTCCCTGTCGGGTTGTTCGGATAACAGAGATAAACGATGTCTATCCGTTTGTCCGGAATTTCCGGGATAAAGTTGTTCTCACTTGTGCAAGGCATATAAGTAACGTTGCTCCATTTACCCGTTTCTTCTTCCAATACTCCGGCGCGTCCGCACATAACGTTACTGTCTATGTAAACCGGATAAATGGGATCTGTAACACCTACGCTATTGTCGTGGCGAAGAATATCACCTATATTTCCGGTATCGCTTTTAGCCCCGTCACTGACAAAAATCTCGGATGCCGAGAAATGAATCCCGCGTGGAGCGAAATCGTTCTTTATGATTGCTTCAATCAGAAAATCATATCCCTGTTCAGGACCATATCCGCGGAATGTATCTTTGCCGGCCAGTTCTTCTACCGCTTTATGCATTGCTTCTATACAGGCTGGAGGAAGTGGCTGCGTAACGTCGCCGATACCTAGCCGGATGATGTCCTGTTTGGGATGTGTTATCCTGAAAGTATTTACCTTTTTCGCTATATCCGAGAATAAATAACTTCCCGGTAATTTTAAAAAATGCTCGTTTACTAATGCCATATTGTTATTGTTTTAAGTTTCTATTACTATTCATTCTCAACTCTCCATTCTCAACTCTCAACTTCTTCAACAATTTCCCCATCGAAAACCTTGGTTGCCGGTCCGGTCATTAATATATGTCCGGAGGTTTCATCCCATTCGATGGTAACTGTCCCTCCATCCATTATCACATCGCTTTTTCTTCCTGCAAGTCCGTTGATGAAGGCGGCTACTGCTGTGGCGCAGGCACCTGTTCCGCAAGCTTGAGTAATTCCCGATCCTCTTTCCCACACTCTCATCCGTATGGTGTCTTTACCGACGATCTGTGCAAACTCTACATTCGTTCTGTCGGGAAAGAGAGGATGATTCTCCAGTTCAGGACCGATTTCCGGCAGATTAATTCGGGTAATGTCATCAATAAATGTGACAAGATGAGGATTACCCATTGATACTTTAGTAGATTGGAAAGGATATTTCTTTCCCCAATCAATCTCTCCTGTTTCTTGCGGACTGCCCATATCTACGGTGACTGTACTGACTGTTTTTCCCTCTACCTGCAATTTCAGAATTTTAATTCCCGATAGTGTATCCAAAGTTATTTCTGTTTTATCAGTCAATCCGTATTCATATACATATTTGCCTACGCAGCGGCTACCATTACCACACATCATTGCTTCCGAACCGTCGGCATTGAAAATACGCATACTGAAATCCGCTTTATCAGAGACACCAATCAATATTAGTCCATCGCTTCCGATTCCTGTATGAAACTTGCTCCATTCGATCGCTTTCTTTTCAGGGTCTGCTATCGGATATCTGGTCGTATCTACATATATGTAGTCATTTCCTGCTCCATGCATTTTAGTGAACTTAATTCTTACTGTCATTTTGATTGGTATTTATTGGTTGTTGTATCCTTTTGTTTTATTACAATGCAAAGATATGACTTTTTGCTTTATATTTTATTGAAAAGTATGTCTAATCTCTATTAATTTTCTGTGAACTTATAATTGCCTTTCATACGGCTATGTTTAGTTATAATTTGGAATTATATATATTCATATATTAATAAACTGTTATTTGAGCGAATTGCTTTGCATATTCTTTCATAATATATGAAGAATATTTAGTCCTAATAATCCATAAAACCAGTTATAAAAACAAGAAATATATTCTTTTTCTTTTGACGATATGAAAGTGAAAATCCTTATTTCTCTATCATATTGTTCGCGGAGTGTTTTGAAGAACCTTTTTCTGTATTCATTGTTTTAGCACTATCATTAATATAAAAACGTAGCGATATGAATATAGAGAAACAATTAGAAACAGCTATTAAAACCAACCATTTGGTGTTGGTGGTGTTCTATGCCGATTGGTCCCCTCATTATGAGTGGATAGGGCCTGTGCTTCGAACTTACGAAAAGAGAACTGTGGAATTGATTAGAGTGAATGCAGAAGAGAATAGAGCAATTGCTGATGCTCATAATGTAGAAACAGTACCGGCTTTCCTTCTATTGCATAAGGGGCATGAACTTTGGAGGCAGGTAGGAGAGCTTACGGTAGAAGAATTAAAAGAGGTATTGGATGATTTTCAATGAATTGTCTGTAATCTTTTATTGGTATTCATAAAAAGGACTCTTTTCTTTTTTCGTTAAAAGATTGATATTTCTAAAGTGTTGGTATTAAGAGTATTATAGAAGAGCATTTTTTCATTTAAAGAAACGGGTGTTTCCTTTTAAAGGAAACACCCGTTTGACACCGAGAAACAATCTGTTTCTTTTAAAGGAAGATTCCGTTTCCTTAAAGCCAGATATTAAATTCTTTAATATGTGAATATTTTTTCTTATTGAAGCTTTTTAAGTTCTTCTTGTAAGATGACCGGTTCGTTAGTGGTGATGAAATCTACCTTTTGTTCGATCAGCCATTTCATATCTTCTACTTCGTCTACTGTCCATACGTTGACTTTCAAGCCGAGGTCGTGAGCTTCTTTGATCCATTCGGGGTGTTTCTTAATCACTCCCATGTGATAGTCCAGACCGGCAGCACCCAGTTCTTTCAACTCTTTGGGAGACAATTCTCCGTTAAGGTAATATACCGGAGTACCGGCAGGAGCCAGACGGATAAACTCTTTCATGGCATGTAGAGAGAACGTGATATATTCCATACGGTTTTCCAGTCCCATTTTCTTCACCATGGCAACAATTCCTTGTACCGCTTTAGTCTCACGTTTCTTGTTGCTATGCGCTTTCAGTTCGAGAATCAATTGGGTTTTACAGTTTTTTCCGGTTTCCAGATACTGTTCCAGGCTGGGTAAGTTTTCTCCGTTGGATAATTTAAGTCCGGTCAGTGCATCACCTTTGGAATATTCCATCGGCCTCATCTTATATACAGGATCATGGTTAACCACCAGCTTGTTATCCTTCGCGATCCATACGTCAAATTCTGAACCGTAACAACCGATGGAGTCTGCTTTTAGAAGTGATGAAATACTGTTCTGCGATGATCCCGGAGTTTTCCAGAAACCGCGGTGAGCTATCACTTTTGTCTGTGCCTGCATACAACAAGCAGCCATTAGAAGGGCAGAAGCCATCATCATTTTTTTTAAATTCATTTGTTTGATCTTTTAAAAGTTTGATAGATTTAATTGGGTTTGGCCTCAAAATTATAAAAAAGAAAACGCAAATCAGCCGATAATATGCTAATCTGCGTTAATCCTTGGGATTTTAGAATAGAAATGCTACAAAAGAGTGTCAAAAATAAGACTGTCTGTCATAAAAACATTCTCCGGACACGTCTGATAGTTTGCACAAAAGGAGTTTGTCACTCTTTTATTAATCAGGTATAGGCCTCTTCATGTATTCCTTTCACTGCACGTCCGCTAGGTTCATTCAGATTCCTGAAAGCGATATCCCATGCCAGTGCTTCTGCTGTGGAGCAGGCTACACTCGGAACACTGGGGACGGTGCGTGCTGCGCTTTCACTGGGGAAATGCTCTTCGAAAATGCTACGATAGTAGTACTCTTCTTTGTTTTGTGGCGTATTGATCGGGAAACGTTCGGCAGCATGTTCCATTTGCTCATCGCTCACGGCAGCTGCTGTGATTTCCCTCAAAGTGTCAATCCATGAATATCCTACACCGTCACTGAACTGCTCTTTCTGTCTCCAAGCCACACTTTCCGGTAACATATCGGCAAAGGCTTCGCGAACAATTCGTTTCTCGATGTTTTTTCCGGGGCACATTTTAGCTTTCGGGTTCAGGTTCATTGCCACGTCGAGAAATTCTTTATCAAGGAAAGGGACGCGTCCTTCTACTCCCCATGCTGATAAACTTTTATTGGCACGGAGGCAATCGTACATGTGCAACTTTGAAAGTTTACGTACTGTTTCTTCGTGAAATGCCTGTGGAGTAGGGGCCTTGTGGAAATACAGATACCCCCCGAAAACTTCATCAGCACCTTCACCGCTCAACACCATTTTGATCCCCATTGATTTGATGACACGCGCCAATAAATACATGGGAGTGGAAGCGCGTACGGTAGTTACATCATACGTCTCGATGAAATAAATTACGTCGCGAACAGCATCCAGACCTTCCTGAACGGTGTAGTTGATCTCATGATGGACGGTACCGATATATTCGGCTACCTCACGCGCTTTAATCAAATCGGGCGCGCCCTTTAGACCGATGGCGAAAGAGTGGAGTTGAGGCCACCATGCATCGCTTGCACCGTCTGTTTCTATGCGTTTTGCCGCATATTTTTTGGCAATGGCAGAGATAACGGAACTATCCAACCCGCCCGAAAGCAACACTCCATACGGTACGTCACTCATTAACTGGCGGTGCACAGCCTCTTCCAATGCCACTTTCACATCCTCGGTTTGTGCATCATTCTCTTTGACGGTTTCATATTCTGTCCAGTCGCGCGAATACCAACGTTTCATTTTTCCCTCTTTACTATAGAAATAATGTCCGGGAAGGAATACTTCATATTCGTCACAAAATCCTTCGAGAGCTTTCAACTCGCTGCCGAAGTAGATTTTTCCCTCTTTATCTTTTCCTATATATAAAGGAATAACCCCTATCGGGTCACGGGCAATTAGAAATTCATCCTTTTCCTCATCATAAAGCACGAAAGCGAAGATACCGCTGATATCTTCCAAAAAATGGATGCCTTTATCTTTGTAAAGGGCAAGAATTACCTCACAGTCACTTCCGGTCTGAAAGTTATATTTTCCCGCATATTTAGCTCGAATATCACGGTGATTGTAAATTTCACCGTTGACGGCGAGCACCTGTTTACGATCGGGAGAGTATAACGGTTGTCCGCCACTCTGCGGGTCGACAATAGAAAGGCGTTCGTGTGCCAGGATGGCACTTCCGCCTACATAGATTCCGCTCCAGTCCGGTCCGCGATGACGGATCTTCTGGGCCATTTTCAGTGCTTTATCTCTTAGTTCTTTCGTTTGAACTTTGATGTTGAGTATACCTGCTATTCCACACATAACTTTAATTTTTAGAGGGGGTAATGTAATCTGTTGATTGTTTATTCGCTATTTCTAAGAAGCTGACTAGCTATTCTTAATTCGTTCCATAATTGTTATCGTTTAGTTCCACAACTGTTTCCCTTTAGTTCCATATCTGTTATCCTTTAGTTCCACAGATATGGAACGAACCGATAATAGCAATCGAGCTTCTTGTTGTACACTGTTGCAAAACTTATTGTATTAGATAAGCATCTATTTCCGCAGCAGCCTTTCGTCCTCCCGCCATGGCGCGTACTACCAGGCTGGCACCAGTCTCGGCGTCACCAGCAAGGAATACATTCTTTGCAAATTTCGGTTGCTCCGGTTTCAGGAATCCCATCGCCAATAATACCATATCAGCTTCGATGACTTCCTTCTTCCCTGTTGGTTTCATCGTGGGACGTCCGCCATCTGCTGCCGGAATCCATTCCACTTCTTCCACTTCTACACCTGTCACTTTTCCATTCTTTCCGAGGAACTGATTGGAAGCCAGGCACCAGCGGCGTGTACAACCTTCTTCATGGCTGGAAGTCGTTTTGAAGACTGCCGGCCATTGTGGCCAAGGAGTAGCCGGATTGTAGCCGACAGGAGGTTTCGGCATGATTTCGATTTGAGTGACACTGACGGCTCCCTGTCTCACACTGGTTCCGATGCAGTCGGAACCGGTATCTCCGCCACCTATCACAAGTACTTTTTTGCCTTTGGCATTCACCAATTTATCTTTCGGGAAAGTCTGTCCTGCCAGAAGCCTGTTCTGCTGTGCCAGCATTTCAAGTGCGAAATGGATGCCTTTCAGTTCACGTCCCGGAATACTCAAATCACGTGCAGTCGGCGTTCCGGTACAGATGCAGTAAGCGTCGAATCCTTCCGGCAAATGATTGACGTCTATTTCTACTCCCATTTCAAACAGTATTCCTTCTGCAGCCAATATCTTCATCCGTCGGTCAATTACATTCTTATCCAGTTTGAAATTAGGAATACCGAACCGTAATAACCCTCCGGGTGCTTCATCCTTATCGAATAAAGTAACGCTATATCCTTTTAAATTCAGCTGATTAGCCACTACCAATCCGGCAGGACCCGCACCAATCACCGCCACTTTCTTTCCGTTTCTTCTCGGTGTCTTTACCTGTATATATCCTTCACGAAAAGCCGCTTCCACGATAGCTGCTTCATTCTCGCGAATAGTCACCGGCTGATCGCAGGAAAGTTTCAACACACACGATTTCTCGCAAAGAGCAGGACAAATACGTCCCGTAAATTCCGGAAAATCGCAAGTAGACGACAATACTTCGTATGCCTCCTTCCATTTTCCCCTGTATAATGCATCCTGCCATTCCGGTTGTTTATTTCCTATCGGGCATGCCCAATGACAGAAAGGTACACCGCAATCCATGCAGCGTGACGCCTGCAATTTACGGCTGTTTGTATTCAAAGTCTGTTCTACCTGACTATAGTCAGCGATTCGCTCGTTTACAGGGCGGTATCCCGCCTCTTGTCGAGGTATATTTAGAAATGCTTTAGGATCTCCCATCTTGTTATTTACTATTTGACGATTTACTATTTTTAGACTATCTTGTCATTTGCTATTTGACTATTTACAGACTATACATTCAAATAGTAAATTGTAAATAGTCAAATTGTAAATCTAATAGTCTCTTTGCATGTCTGCAATTTTTTGTTGTAATTTTCTCATCTGTTCCTCCTGCAATACTTTTTTGTATTCGATGGGTACTACTTGGATGAACTGTTCTGCATAATGATTCCAGTTGTCAAGCATGGTACGGGCTAGTTTTGAGCCTGTGTACAGATAATGTTGGCGGATTAGTTCGTGTAGCTCTTTCCGGTAGCTGGCTTCTTCGATGAGTGACAGTTCCACCATTTCCATGTTGCAGAAATAATCGAAGTTGCCATCCTTGTTCCATACGTAAGCCACACCGCCACTCATACCGGCTGCAAAGTTGCGTCCGGTTTGTCCGAGGACTACCACACGACCTCCTGTCATATATTCGCAACAATGGTCGCCCACACCTTCCACTACGGCGACTGCACCGGAGTTACGAACTGCGAAACGTTCTCCTACACAACCGTTGATATATACTTCACCGCTTGTTGCTCCATAAAGTAAGGTATTACCGGCAATTGTATTCTTTTCGGCTTCGAAGTTGCTGCGGATAGGAGGCAATACGGAGATGCGTCCGCCGCTCAATCCTTTACCTAGATAATCGTTCGCTTCACCTTCCAGTTTAAAGTTAACTCCCGGTACGAGGAAAGCCCCGAAAGACTGACCTGCCGAGCCTTTGAACTTCACATTCAGCGTGTGTTCCGGCAATCCTTTGGCACCGTATTTCTTGGCAATCACTCCGGAGAGCATCGCACCTATTGCACGGTCTGTATTGGCAATCGTATATTCTAAAGAAATCTCTTTCTCATGTTCAATAGCTTCCTGTGCCGCATCAATGAGGGTTACATCCTTTACAGTAGAAACACCATGATCCTGATCGATGACATGGCGGATAGCTGCGTTGTTATCAATGCGTGCCAGCAATTTGGTGAAGTCGATTAACGCATGTTTCGGATTCGGGTCGTTGGCAACGGACTTGCGTTCGATCAAGTCTGTGCGCCCGATAATATCATCCATTCTGGTGAATCCCATTTCGGCCAAATGCTCGCGAACCTCCTGCGCCAGGAATGTGAAGAAATTTACCAAATATTCACTACGCCCATGAAAGCGTTTACGTAATTCCTCATTCTGTGTGGCAACTCCCACCGGACAAGTATTCTGATGGCATTTGCGCATCATTACACACCCTAATACAATCAATGCCGAGGTGGCGAAGCCATATTCTTCGGCACCCATTAGCGCCATTAAGATGATGTCACGTCCGGTTTTCAGTTGTCCGTCGGCTTGCAGAACTACTTGACCACGAAGTCCGTTCAAAACCAATGTTTGTTGTGTCTCGCTCAATCCCAATTCCGGTGAGATGCCCGCATAACGGATAGAAGAAGCTGGAGAAGCACCTGTTCCCCCTTCAGCACCGGAGATGACAATCAGGTCCGCCTTTGCTTTTGCCACCCCGGCGGCAATTGTACCGACGCCGCTTTCTGCTACCAGTTTCACACTGATTTTGGCCTGTGGATTTACATTTTTCAGATCGAAGATTAATTGTGCCAAATCCTCAATCGAATAAATATCATGATGAGGTGGGGGAGAAATCAGTGAAATTCCCGGAATGGAATGGCGTGTTTTTGCAATCACATCATTCACTTTAAATCCCGGAAGTTGTCCGCCTTCACCCGGCTTTGCCCCCTGTGCTATCTTAATCTGAATCTCGTCCGCATTAACCAAATATTCTGCCGTTACACCGAAACGTCCGGAAGCTACCTGCTTGATTGCACTTCGTAAGGAACTGCCATCGGGCAGCGGTTGGAAACGGGCAGCGTCCTCGCCACCTTCACCGGTATTGCTGCGTCCGTGAATTTTATTCATGGCAATAGCCATTGCCTCATGAGCCTCTTTGCTGATAGAACCAAAAGACATGGCCCCCGTGACGAAACGATGCAGAATGTTTTCCACCGGTTCTACCTGATCGATCGAAATCGGGTTACGACGGAATCCCAGAAAGTCACGAAGGAAAATAGGCTTCTCTTTTTCGTCTACCAGATGAGTATATTCTTTAAATTTCTTATAACTCCCCATCCGTGTTGCCAATTGCAGCGTACTGATTGTTTCCGGATTCCATGCATGCTCTTCTCCGTCTTTACGGAAAGCATACAAACCGGTAAGAAGTTGAGAATGGAGAGTTGAGAGTTGAGAGTTGCCATGCGGAGCCTCACTCTCCACTCTCAACTCTCCGCTCTCAACTTCTCCCACTCCTTCCTTGTGGAAAGCAATGGCATCTCTGGCTATTTCTTCCAAGCGAATACCTCCGATGGGCGAACCGAGTCCACCGAAATAGGCCTTACTCAATTCTTCGCTCAAACCGACGGCTTCGAAGATTTTTGCACCACGATAAGAGCGGATGGTAGAGATCCCCATTTTACTCATGATTTTAAACAAGCCTTTGCAGATGGATTTGATATAATTCTTTTCAGCAGTGGCATAATCCAACTGAATATCCCTGTCTTTAACCAAGCGGTCGAGAACAGCGAATGCCATGTAAGGATTCAGGGCACTTGCTCCGAAACCCAGTAATAACGCAGCGTGCATCACCTCACGTATTTCACCGCTTTCTACAATCAATGCTGTTTGTACACGTTTGCCGACTGAAATCAGGTGGTGATGAACGGCGCTTACCGCCAGCAATGAAGGAATAGCGGCATGGGTAATATCCACGTCACGGTCGGTCAGGACAATGTAGTTTACGCCTTCCGTCACAGATTCTTCCGCCATTTTACAGAGGCTGTTCAGTGCCTCCTGCAATCCGGCTTTCCCTTTCGCTGCTTCAAATAACATGGGCAGTTTGACCGTTTTGAAGCCTTTATAGCGGATATTACAAAGAATATCCAGTTGTGTGTTGCTCAAAATCGGATGATTCAGGCGGACCATTTTGCAATGACTCTCGCTGGGTGTCAGGATATTCATGCCGACTGCCCCGATGTATTCTGTCAATGACATTACCAGTTCTTCGCGGAGCGGGTCAATGGGAGGATTGGTCACTTGTGCAAATTGCTGCCGGAAATAGTTGTAAAGCAATTGCGGCTTATCCGAAAGTACAGCTAACGGAGTATCATTACCCATTGAATGGATCGGTTCTGCTCCGCTGCTTGCCATTGGCATAATCAGTTTTTCGATATCCTCTTTGGAGTAGCCGAAAGTGCGAAGCATACAGTCGTAGTTTTCTACATGATGAGGTACTTTGCGTCCGCTCTTCAGTTCATCCAGTTCGATTCGGTTCGTAGACAACCAGGTGCGGTAAGGTTTGGCTTCAGCCAACTGTTTTTTCAGTTCGCCATCATAATAAATTTCACCTTTTTCTGTATCTACCAGCAAAATCTTACCGGGCTGTAAGCGGCCTTTTTCTTTGATGTCTCCCGGTTCGAAATCCATCACACCGACTTCCGAAGCCACTACCATCATATCATTTTTAGTAATCAGATAACGGGCAGGGCGCAGACCGTTGCGGTCGAGCATACCTCCGGCAAATCGTCCGTCGCTGAATAGTAGTGCGGCCGGTCCGTCCCACGGTTCCATCAGGATAGAGTGGTATTCGTAGAATGATTTCAGATCCTCGCTGATGGGATTCTTTTCGTTGAAAGATTCCGGCACGAGCATAGCCATGGCGTGTGGCAGGCTCAATCCCGACATCACCAGGAACTCCAGTACATTATCCAGGGAAGCACTGTCGCTCATGCCCGGTTGTATAATCGGGCGAAGTTCTTTTATGTCACCCAAGGTAGGAGTGGAGAGTACGCTTTCGCGGGCTTCCATCCATCCGCGGTTACCACGGATCGTGTTGATTTCACCGTTGTGTGCCAGAAGGCGGAATGGTTGTGCCAATCCCCATGTAGGGAATGTGTTGGTACTGAAACGGGAGTGCACCAGTGCCAGTCCGCTGGTAAAATAGCTATTCGTCAGGTCCGGATAGTAGTTGCGCAGTTGCAACGACGAAAGCATACCTTTATATATAATGTTTTTTGTAGAAAGCGAAACAACATAAAAATCGTCCTTTGTCGGAATGGATGACAGTCTGACCTTATTCTCGATTCTTTTCCGGATCAGATATAACTTCCGGTCGGCCGTTTCCGTTTCTGTAAATCCGGTGATAAACACCTGCTTGATGTCAGGTTCGTTTGCCAAAGCAGATTCTCCTAGAATTTCAGGGCAGGTGGGCACATTGCGCAGATGCATCAATGTGAGTCCTTCTTTTTCAATTTCTTCAATAATGATACTTAAAATGGCTGCCTGGTCTTTCTCATTTTTCGGCAAAAATAGCAATCCTGTGCCGTACCGTCCTTTTTCGGGTACAGGAATACCTTGCAATAAAATAAACTCATGCGGAATTTGCAGCATGATACCTGCACCGTCGCCGGTTTTGTTATCCGCACCTTCGGCGCCACGGTGGCGCATGTTCTCTAATACCTTTAAAGCCGACTCAACAATGTCGTGTGACTTTTCTCCATGAATGTTTACCAGCATACCAACACCGCAGGCATCGTGTTCGTATGCCGCATTGTACAAGCCCATCTGTTTGGGCTGTCGTTGGTAAGGGGATCCTTCTGTTACGTTGTTAAAAAGTTCTTGTTTCTTCATTCTTACTAGCTTTATTGTATGATAATACCTAATTGAAGTGTCAATTTGTTCGGCAAAGTTAGTAGTTTAATTTCAAAATGATAGTAAAATATAAGTTTTCTGTAACGCGAAATTAAAAGAAGAGCCTGTCTTCTTCTAATTTGTAATTAAAAGAAGGAGATTTACTTTTAATTTGTTAGCTCTTTTGGGTTAATGGTGAGCTAATTGTAATTTGTTTCTTTTTGAGCTAAAAATAATATATTATTTAACTTTTTGATGTGTTTACAACTTTTTTATGCGTTTCTGTCAAATAAATATGCTTTTTGTTGTCTTTATGTTATTTGTAATGTGTATATTTGCAGTCGAAATAAAAATATCATAATATGTGTGGAATAGTAGGCTATATTGGTAAACGAAAAGCCTACCCTATCCTTATAAAAGGGCTGAAGCGACTGGAGTATCGTGGATATGATAGCGCGGGGGTAGCAATCATCAGTGATGACCGACAGTTAAATGTGTATAAGACGAAAGGAAAAGTCTCCGATCTTGAAAATTTCGTCACACAAAAAGATATTTCCGGTACAATCGGAATTGCCCATACTCGTTGGGCTACTCACGGGGAACCTTGTTCCGCTAACGCCCACCCTCATTACTCTTCTTCCGAAAAGCTCGCTCTCATTCATAACGGTATTATTGAAAACTACGCCGTTCTCAAAGAAAAACTTCAAGCCAAAGGCTATATTTTTAAAAGTAGTACAGATACCGAAGTCCTTGTTCAATTAATAGAATACATGAAAGTCACTAATCAAGTCAGTTTGCTGACAGCCGTTCAATTGGCGTTGGGAGAAGTGATTGGTGCCTATGCGATTGCGATTCTTGATAAAGAGCATCCCGATGAGATTATTGCTGCCCGTAAGAGCAGCCCGCTGGTAGTGGGGATTGGAGCGGACGAGTTCTTCCTTGCTTCGGATGCCACTCCGATTGTAGAATATACAGATAAGGTGGTTTATCTGGAAGACGGAGAAATTGCTGTTCTCCATCTGGGAAAAGAATTGAAGGTGGTCAACTTGAGTAATGTTGAAATGACACCTGAAATTAAAAAGGTGGAGCTTAATCTCGGCCAGCTGGAAAAGGGGGGATATCCGCATTTTATGTTGAAAGAGATTTTCGAACAGCCCGATTGTATTCATGATTGTATGCGCGGACGTATCAATGTGGAAGCAGACAATGTGGTACTTTCCGCTGTGATCGATCATCGGGAAAAGCTGCTGAACGCCAAGCGGTTTATTATCGTTGCCTGTGGAACTTCCTGGCATGCCGGACTGATTGGTAAGCATCTGATTGAAAGTTTCTGCCGCATACCGGTGGAAGTGGAGTATGCTTCCGAATTCCGTTACCGTGATCCGGTGATTGACGGACAGGATGTAGTGATAGCAATCTCCCAAAGTGGTGAGACTGCGGATACTTTGGCTGCTGTGGAATTGGCAAAAAGCCGCGGAGCATTTATATATGGTATTTGCAATGCTATCGGGTCTTCTATTCCCCGTGCTACTCACACCGGTTCGTATATCCACGTAGGTCCGGAAATCGGAGTCGCTTCCACCAAAGCGTTTACCGGACAGGTCACTGTGTTGGCAATGCTGGCATTGACGCTTGCCAAAGCGAAAGGAACAATTGACGAACGGCATTATCTTTCAATAGTACAGGAATTAAATCATATTCCGGAGAAGATGAAAGAAGTGCTGAAACTGAATGATACCCTGGCGGAATTATCGAAAACTTTCACGTATGCGCATAACTTTATTTACCTGGGACGCGGATATAGTTATCCTGTTGCATTGGAAGGTGCATTGAAATTGAAAGAAATATCGTATATTCACGCCGAAGGTTATCCGGCTGCCGAGATGAAGCACGGACCGATTGCCTTGATTGACGCGGAAATGCCGGTAGTGGTGATTGCTACGCAGAATGGACTGTACGAAAAAGTGCTAAGTAATATTCAGGAGATCAAGGCGAGGAAGGGAAAAGTGATTGCGTTCGTTACGAAGGGAGATACGGTTATCAGCAAGATTGCCGATTGTAGTATCGAACTTCCTGAAACAATAGAGTGTCTCGATCCGTTAATTACTACAGTACCTCTCCAACTTCTTGCTTATCACATTGCGGTATGTAAGGGGATGGATGTAGACCAGCCGAGAAATCTGGCGAAGTCGGTAACGGTGGAGTAATGTGATTTACAATTAGACAATTTACTATTTACTATTTACGATTGAAGAATCAATGATAGATAGTAAGTTGTTTGATTGGCAGGTGGTAATTTAAATCGTAAATAGTAAATCGTCAAATCGTAAATAGTATAGATGGAACAATTGAAACATGAATGTGGCGTTGCCATGATACGTTTGCTTAAACCGTTGGAGTATTACGAGAAAAAGTACGGAACATGGATGTACGGTCTTAATAAGCTCTACCTGTTGATGGAGAAACAACATAACCGTGGACAGGAAGGTGCGGGATTGGCATGTGTGAAACTGGAAGCAAATCCGGGTGAAGAATATATGTTTCGTGAACGTGCTTTAGGCTCCGGAGCTATTACGGAGATTTTTGAAAATGTTCAAAACAACTTTAAGGAGCTCACTCCCGAACAGTTGCATGATGCTGCGTATGCCAAACGAGTCCTGCCTTTTGCCGGGGAAGTATATATGGGGCATCTTCGTTATTCCACTACGGGAAAATCCGGAATCTCATACGTGCATCCATTTTTAAGAAGAAATAACTGGCGTGCCAAGAATCTCGCTCTTTGCGGAAACTTCAATATGACGAATGTGGACGAAATATTTGCCCGTATCACTGCCATTGGTCAGCATCCGCGTAAATATGCCGATACATATATCATGTTGGAACAGGTGGGACACCGTCTTGACCGTGAAGTGGAGCGTGTATTCAATCTTGCCGAAGCCGAAGGGCTTACGGGCATGGGCATCACGCATTATATAGAAGAACATATTGATTTGGCAAACGTACTGCGTACTTCCAGTCGCGAATGGGATGGGGGATATGTTATTTGCGGATTGACCGGAAGCGGTGAATCTTTCGCTATCCGTGACCCGTGGGGCATCCGGCCTGCATTTTGGTATCAGGATGACGAGATAGCTGTTCTTGCTTCCGAACGTCCGGTTATCCAGACAGCTTTGAATGTTCCGTTTGAGGAAATCAAGGAACTGCAACCGGGGCAGGCATTGCTGATTAGCAAAGAGGGAAAGATCCGTACTTCGCAAATCAATAAGCCGCGTGAAAATCAGGCTTGTTCTTTCGAACGTATCTATTTCTCCCGTGGCAGTGACGTCGATATTTATAAAGAAAGGAAACGGCTGGGCGAAAAGTTGGTTCCGAAAATACTGAAAGCAATCAATAATGACATCGATCATACGGTCTTCTCTTTTATTCCCAACACTGCAGAGGTTGCTTTCTACGGAATGTTGCAGGGACTGGATGATTACTTGAATGAGGAGAAAGTGCAGCAGATCGCTGCATTGGGGCATAACCCGAATATGGAGGAGTTGGAAGTTATTCTTTCCCGTCGTATTCGTAGCGAAAAGGTGGCAATCAAGGATATTAAGCTCCGTACGTTTATTGCCGAAGGAAACAGCCGTAATGATTTGGCTGCCCATGTGTATGATATTACATACGGAAGTCTTGTACCCGGTGTTGATAATCTGGTGATTATCGACGACAGCATTGTGCGTGGTACTACGCTGAAACAAAGTATTATCGGTATTCTCGACCGTCTCGGTCCGAAGAAGATTGTCATCGTATCTTCTTCTCCGCAGGTGCGTTATCCTGACTATTACGGTATTGATATGGCAAAGATGAGCGAGTTTATCGCCTTCAGGGCTGCTGTCGAACTTTTAAAGGAACGGGATATGAAAGATGTGATTGCGGCCGCCTACCGTAAATCGAAAGAGCAGGTAGGACTGCCGAAAGAGCAGATGGTAAACTATGTGAAAGACATTTATGCTCTGTTCACTGATGAGGAAATCTCTGCCAAAATGGTAGAACTGCTGACACCCAAGGGAACCAAGGCGAAAGTGGAAATCGTCTATCAACCGTTGGAGGGATTGCACGAGGCTTGTCCGCATCATAAAGGCGACTGGTATTTTAGCGGTAACTACCCTACACCGGGTGGTGTGAAAATGGTGAACCGGGCGTTCATCGACTATATAGAACAAATGTATCAATTCTAACAACCATACAACGATTCAATAATAAGAATGAGAAATGTGACATTAATCCTTGACGACGGGAGCCGGTTTTCCGGTAAGTCGTTTGGCTACGAGAAGCCGGTGGCGGGCGAAGTAGTGTTTAATACTGCCATGACCGGATACCCGGAGAGCCTCACTGACCCTTCATACGCCGGACAGTTGATGACGCTTACCTATCCTTTGGTAGGTAACTACGGTGTTCCTCCTTTTACTATCGAGCCGAATGGACTTGCCACTTTCATGGAAAGTGAGAAGATCCACGCGGAAGCGATTATCGTAAGTGACTATTCTTATGAATACAGCCATTGGAACGCTGTGGAGAGCCTCGGTGACTGGTTGAAACGCGAAAAGGTTCCTGGTATCACGGGCATTGACACACGTGAGTTGACGAAAGTTCTTCGTGAACATGGAGTAATGATGGGGAAAATAGTATTTGAAAATGAAGAATTAAGAATGAAGAATGAAGAATTTCCGTCTTATAGCGATATAAACTATGTAGACCAGGTTTCCTGTAAAGAAATTATTCATTATTTCCCTAGTGGAACAAGCAGCCACAGCGCAGCTAATTCTTCATTCCTCATTCCTCATTCTTCATTAAAAAAAGTGGTTTTGGTAGATTGCGGTGTGAAGACTAATATCATTCGTTGTCTGCTGAAACGTAATGTAGAGGTGATCCGTGTACCTTGGGATTATGATTATAACGGACTCGAATTTGACGGACTGTTTATTTCTAACGGACCGGGGGATCCGGATACCTGTGATGCTGCGGTGCAGAATATCCGCAAGGCGATGGCAAACGAGAAACTGCCTATTTTCGGAATCTGCATGGGTAACCAACTGCTTTCGAAAGCGGGAGGAGCCAAGATTTATAAATTGAAATACGGTCACCGTAGCCATAACCAACCGGTGCGTATGGTAGGTACGGAACGTTGCTTCATCACTTCGCAAAATCACGGTTATGCCGTAGACAATAATACGTTGAGTGCAGATTGGGAACCGTTATTTATTAATATGAATGATGGCTCTAACGAAGGAATCAAGCATAAAAGAAACCCTTGGTTTTCTGCACAATTCCATCCGGAAGCAGCGAGTGGACCTACGGATACGGAATTCCTGTTCGACGAATTTGTAAAACTATTATAACCCATATTCATCACGGATTATAAAAAATCTGTGTTAATCTGTGTAATCTGTGGTGAACCAGAAAGTAGAATCAATGAAAGAAAATATAAAGAAAGTATTGCTGTTGGGTTCCGGTGCCCTGAAGATCGGTGAGGCCGGTGAGTTTGACTATTCCGGTTCACAGGCACTCAAAGCCTTGAAAGAAGAAGGCATTGAAACGATTCTTATCAATCCTAATATTGCTACGGTACAGACGTCCGAAGGAGTGGCGGATCAAATCTACTTCCTCCCGGTGACTCCGTATTTCGTAGAGAAAGTGATTCAGAAAGAAAAACCGGAAGGTATTATGCTGGCGTTCGGTGGTCAGACAGCCTTGAACTGTGGAGTGGCATTGTACAAAGAAGGTATTCTTGAAAAATATAATGTGAAAGTACTTGGTACCCCGGTACAAGCCATTATGGATACCGAGGATCGTGAACTTTTCGTTCAGAAATTGAATGAAATCAATGTAAAGACCATTAAGAGTGAAGCCGTAGAAAATGCGGAAGCTGCGCGTCGCGCAGCAAAAGAACTGGGGTATCCCGTAATTGTTCGTGCTGCGTATGCATTGGGTGGCTTGGGCTCCGGTTTCTGTGATAACGAAGAGCAACTGGATATTCTTGTAGAAAAAGCGTTCTCTTTCTCTCCGCAGGTATTGGTGGAAAAATCTCTTCGTGGTTGGAAAGAAGTGGAATATGAAGTGGTGCGCGACCGTTTCGACAACTGTATCACAGTTTGTAATATGGAAAACTTCGACCCGCTGGGTATTCATACCGGTGAATCTATCGTTATTGCTCCGTCACAAACGCTTACTAACAAAGAATATCATAAACTTCGGGAACTGGCAATACGTATCATCCGCCACATCGGTATTGTGGGCGAATGTAATGTACAATATGCCTTCGACCCCGAATCCGAAGATTATCGGGTGATTGAAGTAAATGCCCGTCTTTCCCGTTCATCGGCTTTGGCATCTAAGGCAACGGGTTATCCGCTGGCTTTCGTTGCGGCCAAATTGGGACTGGGTTACGGACTCTTCGACCTGAAGAACTCTGTAACAAAGACTACTTCTGCTTTCTTCGAACCGGCACTGGATTATGTTGTATGTAAGATTCCACGTTGGGATTTGGGTAAATTCCACGGTGTAGATAAAGAATTGGGATCTTCTATGAAATCTGTCGGTGAGGTGATGGCTATCGGTCGTACTTTTGAAGAAGCTATCCAGAAAGGGCTCCGCATGATCGGACAGGGAATGCACGGATTTGTAGAAAACAAGGAGCTAGTTATTTCTGACATCGACAAGGCTTTGCGCGAACCGACTGATAAACGTATTTTTGTTATCTCGAAGGCTTTTCGTGCCGGCTACACCATCGATCAGGTACACGAACTGACTAAGATTGATAAATGGTTCCTTCAGAAATTGATGAATATCATGCAGACTTCCGAAGAACTGCATAGCTGGGGAAATAATCACAAACAAATAGCCGATCTGCCAAACGAACTGCTTCGTAAAGCCAAGGTTCAAGGTTTCTCTGATTTCCAGGTTGCCCGTGCCATCGGCTACGAAGGTGATATGGAGGATGGTATTCTTTATGTCCGCAAACATCGTAAAGAGGCGGGTATTCTTCCGGTAGTGAAGCAGATTGATACTTTGGCAGCCGAATATCCGGCACAAACCAATTATCTGTATCTTACTTATAGCGGCGTGGCAAATGATGTTCATTACTTGGGCGACCATAAATCCATTGTCGTATTGGGATCCGGTGCTTATCGTATCGGCTCTTCCGTAGAATTTGACTGGTGCGGTGTGCAGGCTTTGAATACTATTCGTAAAGAAGGATGGCGCAGCGTGATGATTAATTATAATCCTGAAACTGTATCTACGGACTACGATATGTGCGATCGCTTGTACTTTGACGAATTGACTTTTGAACGTGTGATGGATATTCTGGAACTGGAGAATCCGCATGGTGTAATTGTATCTACCGGTGGTCAGATTCCAAATAACTTGGCTTTGCGTTTGGATGCACAGCATATCAATATCCTTGGCACAAGTGCCAAGAGCATTGACAACGCTGAAGACCGTGAGAAATTCTCTGCCATGCTCGACCGTATCGGTGTGGATCAACCCCGTTGGCGTGAGTTGACCTCTATGGAAGATATCCATGAATTTGTCGAAGAAGTAGGTTTCCCCGTACTCGTTCGCCCGTCATACGTGCTTTCGGGAGCTGCAATGAATGTTTGTTCCAATCAGGAAGAACTGGAACGTTTCCTGAAACTGGCAGCCAATGTCTCGAAAAAACATCCGGTAGTAGTAAGTCAGTTTATTGAACATGCCAAGGAAGTAGAAATGGATGCCGTGGCGCAGAATGGCGAAATTGTGGCATACGCTATTAGTGAGCATATCGAATTTGCAGGAGTACACTCCGGTGACGCGACTATTCAGTTCCCGCCACAGAAGCTATATGTAGAAACTGTTCGTCGTATTAAGCGTATCAGCCGTGAGATTGCCAAGGCTTTGAATATCTCTGGTCCGTTTAATATTCAGTATTTGGCGAAAGACAATGATATCAAGGTGATTGAATGTAACTTGCGTGCCAGTCGTTCTTTCCCATTTGTTAGCAAGGTACTGAAGATCAACTTTATTGAACTGGCAACCAAAGTTATGCTTGGTCTGCCTGTCGAAAAACCGGAAAAGAATCTTTTCGAACTGGACTATGTGGGAATCAAGGCTTCACAGTTCTCTTTCAACCGTTTGCAGAAAGCCGACCCGGTGTTGGGGGTAGATATGGCTTCCACCGGTGAAGTAGGTTGTATTGGTATGGATACTTCTTGTGCTGTACTGAAAGCAATGCTTTCTGTCGGCTATCGTATTCCGAAGAAGAATATCTTGCTTTCCACGGGTACCATGAAACAGAAAGCCGATATGATGGATGCAGCCCGTATGTTGGTGAATAAGGGATATAAACTCTTTGCGACGGGCGGTACACATAAAGCGCTTGCCGAGAGCGGTATTGAGAGTACTCATGTTTATTGGCCGAGTGAAGAGGGGCATCCGCAGGCGTTGGAGATGCTTCATAGCAAGGAAATAGATATGGTAGTTAATATACCGAAGAACTTGACTGCCGGAGAATTAAGTAATGGGTATAAAATCCGTCGTGCCGCCATCGATTTAAATATTCCGTTGATTACGAACGCTCGTCTGGCTAGTGCATTTATCAATGCTTTCTGTACAATGAGTGTGGATGATATAGCTATCAAGAGCTGGGCAGAATATAAATAAGATGATTATATTCTATTGAAATGAAAAGACAAAGGTCGTTCTTATTATTCGAGAGCGGCCTTTGTCTATTATTGTAGAAATACAATTTTTCGATTATTCAGTTGGAAAATTAAATACTCTTGGTCTTTATTTGCTGTTTTGGACATTTTAATGTAACTTGCGCGCTTATTTAAATAATATTTTTTTACAGGAGGATGATAGGTATGGATAATCATGTTGTAATAATGGCTGGTGGCATAGGGAGCCGTTTCTGGCCGATGAGCACTCCGGAATGTCCTAAACAATTTATTGATGTAATGGGATGTGGCCGGTCACTGATTCAATTGACGGCAGACCGGTTTGATGGTGTTTGCCCCAGAGAAAATATGTGGGTGGTAACTTCTGAAAAATACATTGATATTGTTCGGGAGCAGTTGCCGGAAATTCCGGAAAGTAATATTTTAGCGGAACCTTGTGCACGAAATACTGCACCTTGTATCGCATTTGCTTGTTGGAAAATCAAAAAGAAGCATCCCCGTGCTAATATTGTAGTAACTCCTTCGGATGCATTAGTCATCGATACGGGCGAGTTCCGTAGAGTGATGGAGAAAGCACTTCGTTTTACGGATGATAGCAGTGCTATTGTCACAATAGGTATTCGGCCGACTCGTCCGGAGACAGGCTACGGATATATTGCTGCTGCCAACCAGCTTCAAACAGATAAAGAAATTTATACAGTAGACGCATTCAAGGAAAAACCCGATAAAGAGACAGCTGAAAAGTATTTGGCGGAAGGTAATTACTTCTGGAATGCGGGAATCTTTGTGTGGAACGTGCGTACTATCACTTCCGTGATGCGTGTATATGCTCCGGGTATCGCACAGATTTTTGACCGTATTTTCCCGGATTTCTATACGGAAAAAGAAAATGAAACAATCAAAAAGTTATTCCCGACTTGCGAAAGTATTTCTATCGACTATGCGGTGATGGAAAAAGCGGAGGCAATTTACGTGTTACCGGCTTCTTTCGGCTGGTCGGATTTAGGCACATGGGGAGCACTTCGCGGTCTTTTACCACAGGATAAATCGGGAAATGCTACGGTAGGAACCGATATACGTTTGTATGACAGTAAGAACTGTATTGTGCATGCCAGCGAAGAAAAACGAGTTGTTGTTCAAGGACTGGATGGATATATCATCGCAGAGAAAGATAATACATTACTGATTTGTAAACTGGAAGAGGAACAACGGATTAAAGAGTTCTCGAAATAAAGATTATTTCGTTTGTTGATATTCGTGTGGTGTCATTCCTGTCATTCGTTTAAAGAACTTCGAGAAAAAAGAAGGATTAGGGAAATTTAATTCATCAGAAACTTGATAAACGAGCAGATTGCTATGTTTTAGCAATACTTTTGCTTCTAGTATAATGGACTGGTTTATCCAGTCCATTACTGTTTGTTGACTGGCCTGTCGGATAACAGTATTCAGATAACGTGGAGTGAGGCATAGCTTATCTGCATAGAAATTTACGTTACGTTCTTTCTTGCTGTATACATTGACAAGAGAGATGAAACGTTGGAAAATCTCTTCCTGTCTTGTCAACTGGGCAGAATTCAGTTCAATACTGTTTTGAGCGATATATTCTAAATAATAGATGAGGCTGGCCAAAAGATGTTGTATAGCTTCTTTGCGGAATGGCGGTTCCTGCAATACTCCCCATATCAAGGTGAAATAATGTTCCATTTGTTGCTGTTCTTGTGGAGATAGTAACAATATGATGTTTTTCTGATGATGGAGAAGGTAAGAAAAAAAATCGTCTTTTCCGGATATAGGAAGGAAATTGTGGTCGGCTGCTATCATTTGCATATCAAAATCAGGAGACACCTCTGTGATTTGAATAATGGAGTTAGGAGCGATCACTGCGATGTATCCCGGTTGGATGGTATATTCGATCAGATTAATGAGAATTCGGGCAGAGCCTTGCTTGACGAATGCGATACGCCCTTCTTTAATACGATACGGTTGACCGAGTGAGAAAAGAGTCGTTTCCATCTTTACAAAGCTATTGACGAATCCGAAATCAGAAGATATATAACGATGCTCGTTATGCCGGACAATTTTAAGATTGTCTAATAATTTAAGTGCTAACTCTATCGGTTCTTTTTGTCCCATTTTCTTTTCTCTTTTCCGGCAAAGGTAATAAAATGCGGCATACTTATTTGCTTTTTTCTGTTTTATCGAACTAATGGAACACATTTACCAACTCTTGGAAATGACCAATATCTTTGAAATCCCTATCTTTGTCTTTCGAAGAAACCAAAGAAATAATGGATATGAAAAGAATGATTTTCAGTTTCTCCTTTTTACTGTATGTAGCAGGAGCGTATGCGCAGATTACATTGGAAGAATGTCAGCGGAAGACGCAGGACAATTATCCGTTGGTACATCAGTATGGCTTAGTGGAGAAGACAAAGGAATATAATCTGGAAAATGCAGCCAAGGGATATTTGCCTCAATTTGCTCTTTCGGCAAAGGCCTCTTATCAGAGTGATGTGACAGAAATTCCGGTAAAACTTCCCGGAGTAGATTTAAAAGGATTGTCTAAAGACCAATATCAGGTCATGTTGGAATTGCAACAGAAGATATGGGACGGGGGAGGAATCCGTATGCAGAAGAAGCAGACGATTGCAGAGGCTGAAGTGGAAAAAGAAAAACTGAATGTAGATATGTATGCGCTGAATGACCGCGTGAATGATCTTTATTTTGGAATTCTCCTGCTGGACGAGCAAATCAAACAGAATACATTGTTACAAGATGAGCTAGAGAGAAATTATCGTCAGATTACTGCTTATGTGGAAAATGGAATAGCCAATCAAGCTGATTTGGATGCAGTGAAAGTGGAGCAGCTGAATACAAAACAGAAAAGAATTGATTTAGTATCATCACGGGCAGCTTATTTGAAAATGCTTTCGCTGTTGGTAGGAGAAGCACTATCTCCGGAGACGGTGCTGGAGAAGCCTGTACCTCAAAGTATGGTTTCAGCTGTCAGTGAGATTCGTCGGCCGGAGTTGGCTTTGTTTGATGCACAGGGAGCCGGACTGCAAGTGCAGGAGAAGGCTTTGAATGTGCGTCATCTTCCGCAGTTCGGACTGTTTGTGCAGGGGGCATACGGAAATCCTGGATTGGATATGCTGAAGAATGAATTCTCTCCTTATTATATGGCAGGTGTCCGGCTTTCATGGAATTTCGGTAGTTTGTATACTTTGAAAAATGACCGTCGGGTGATCGAGAAGAAAAGGCAGCAACTGGATAATAACCGGGATGTATTCCTTTTCAATACAAGACTGGAAATGACGCAGCAGGATCAGGCTATCCATTCTTTGGAGAAGCAAATGCGGGATGATGATGAAATTATCCGGTTGCGTACGAATATCCGTAAAGCTGCCGAAGCAAAGGTGGCAAATGGAACATTGACTGTGACTGAAATGTTACGTGAACTGACCAATGAGAGCTTGGCGCGTCAGTCGAAAGCCATGCATGAGATTCAACGGTTGATGGGAATTTATCAATTGAAATATACAACGAATTATTAATATAACTTCTCCGGATATGAAAAGAATAACAAAAATAGGAATGTGGGGGATAACGCTGATGATGTTATCTGCCTGCGGAAATGGAACACCTGATTATGACGCAACCGGTACATTTGAAGCTACGGAAGTAATAGTGTCCGCCGAGGCTGCCGGAAAATTGCTACGACTGGAAGTAGAAGAGGGAACAAAGCTGGAAGCGGGTGAGGAGATCGGGTTGGTAGATACGGTACAATTGTATTTAAAGAAACTGCAATTGGAAGCCAGTATGAAATCGGTAGAAAACCAGCGTCCTGATCTTGCCAAACAGATTGCCGCTACCAAACAGCAAATTGTCACGGCAGAGCGTGAGAGGAAACGGGTGGAAAACTTGCTTGCTGCAGGTGCGGCCAATCAAAAACAACTGGATGATTGGGACGCGCAAGTCAAATTACTCGAACGACAGCTCGTTGCACAGGAATCATCGTTGCGTAATAGTACGAATAGCCTTACAGAACAAGGCAATTCGGTTGCTATACAGGTAGCGCAAGTGGAGGATCAGTTAGTTAAATGTCATGTTCAGTCACCTATCGCAGGTACAGTATTGGCTAAATATGCGGAAGCCGGTGAATTGGCGGCGATAGGCAAGCCTTTATTTAAGGTGGGCGAAGTGGATCGTATGTATTTGAGGGCTTACATAACTTCCGAACAGTTGTCAAAAGTGAAACTGGGAGATCAAGTGACTGTGTATGCTGACTATGGCAACTCGGAGCAGAAAGCTTATCCGGGGGAAGTGACCTGGATTTCCGATCGTTCGGAATTCACTCCAAAAACAATTTTGACGAAGAATGAACGTGCTAATCTGGTATATGCAGTGAAGATTGCGGTGAAGAATGACGGAGCGTTGAAGATTGGTATGTATGGCGGAGTAAAATTAAAGAATGAAGATTAAAAATTAAAGTCAGGGAGATGGAGAAGGATGTACCCATAGTGGTTGTGAAAGAAGTCGGCAAGAGCTATGGAACGGTGGAAGCGCTGAAAGAGGTTTCTTTTGTGGTAGAACGGGGAGAGATCTTTGGGCTGATAGGTCCTGACGGTGCCGGTAAGAGTACCTTATTCCGTATTCTGACTACTTTGCTGCTGGCAGATAAGGGAACGGCCACGATCGGCGGACTGGATGTGGCAACAGAATATAAACAGATTCGTACAAAGGTGGGATATATGCCCGGCCGTTTTTCACTTTACCAGGATCTTTCAGTAGAGGAGAATCTGGAGTTTTTCGCTACCGTATTCCATACGACTGTTCAGGAGAACTATGATTTAATTAAAGATATCTATCAGCAGATAGAACCGTTCAGGAAAAGAAGGGCAGGAGCTTTGTCGGGTGGAATGAAGCAGAAACTGGCATTGAGTTGCGCTTTGATCCATAAGCCTGATATTTTATTTCTGGATGAACCCACTACCGGAGTGGATCCTGTGTCGCGCAAGGAATTTTGGCAAATGCTTCGTAACTTGCGGGAACAGGGTATTACCATTGTTGTTTCTACTCCCATCATGGATGAAGCCCGGCAATGTGACCGGATTGCTTTTATCAATCATGGAAAGATTCATGGAATTGATACTCCCGAGCGTATTCTTCAGCAATTTGCATCCATCCTTTGTCCTCCTTCTTTGGAACGGGAGGAGGTGAGGCATGAAACCGCTCCGGTCATTGAAGTGGAGCAGTTGACAAAGTGTTTTGGTAATTTTACAGCGGTAGATCATATCTCCTTTCAGGTGAACCGGGGAGAGATATTTGGCTTTCTGGGTGCTAATGGAGCCGGAAAGACCACGGCCATGCGCATGCTTTGCGGATTAAGTAAACCGACATCAGGCATAGGAAAGGTGGCAGGATATGATATTTTCCGGGAAGCTGAACAAGTAAAGAAGCATATCGGCTATATGAGCCAAAAGTTTTCGCTATATGAAGACCTGAAAGTGTGGGAGAATATCCGTCTGTTTGCCGGGATTTATGGGATGAAAGAGCAAGAAATAGAACGGAAGACAGAAGAATTGTTGGATCGCCTGGAGCTTACTGCCGAACGGGATACTTTGGTGAAGAGTCTTCCGGTGGGGTGGAAGCAGAAATTAGCTTTTTCAGTTTCAATCTTCCACGAGCCGAGAATTGTTTTTCTGGATGAGCCGACGGGTGGAGTAGATCCCGCTACGAGAAGGCAGTTCTGGGAATTGATTTATCAGGCAGCCGACCAGGGAATCACCATATTTGTCACTACCCATTATATGGATGAAGCGGAATATTGTAACCGGATATCTATCATGGTGGACGGTCAGATTAAAGCTCTTGATACACCTGCCCGTCTGAAGCAACAATTCGGTGCGGAAACGATGGATGATGTTTTTCAGCAATTAGCCCGCGGTGCGGTGCGCAAAGCAGATTGATTATGAGACAGTTTATAGCTTTTGTAAAGAAAGAATTTTATCATATTTTCCGTGACCGGCGAACCATGCTGATTTTATTGGGGATGCCGGTTGTACAAATTATACTATTCGGTTTTGCCATCAGTACAGAGGTGAAAAATGTCCGGTTGGCGGTGCTCGATCCTTCTAATGATGTGGTGACACGAAAAATAATTGATCGTTTGGACGCCAGTGAATATTTCACTGTTACCGCGCGTTTTCATTCGCCCCAGGAAATGGAAGCTGCTTTTCTGAAGAATAAGGTTGATATGGCGATTGTTTTTAGCGAACGTTTTGTTGATGATCTCTATACGGGTGATGCTCATGTGCAGCTGGTAGTAGATGCAACAGATCCGAATATGTCGACTTCGCAGGTTAATTATGCGACGGGAATTGTTTCTATGGTAGGTCAGGAAATGATGCCGCCCAATATGTCGGCTGCCCGTTTAACGTCGGATATAAAACTGTTGTATAACCCGCAAATGAAGAGTGCTTATAACTTTGTTCCGGGGGTAATGGGGTTGATCCTGATGCTGATTTGCGCTATGATGACCTCGATTTCCATTGTTCGTGAAAAAGAGACGGGGACCATGGAGGTATTACTGGTTTCGCCTGTGAAGCCACTATTTATTATTTTGGCAAAGGCTGTGCCTTATTTTGTGTTGTCGTTTGTCAATCTGATAACAATTCTTTTACTTTCGGTCTTTGTGCTGGATGTTCCGGTAGTAGGAAGTTTATTCTGGTTGATAACCGTCTCTTTGTTGTTTATCTTCGTATCCTTGGCGTTGGGCTTATTGATTTCATCAGTCACGCGTACACAGGTTGCGGCCATGCTGGTTTCCGGTTTGATGTTGATGATGCCCACGATGCTTTTATCGGGGATGATTTTCCCTATTGAGAGTATGCCGTTGATACTTCAGTGGATTTCGGATATACTTCCGGCACGTTGGTATATTCAGGCTGTGCGAAAGTTGATGATTGAAGGAGTACCTGTTGTATTGGTATATAAGGAGATTGGTATCTTATTATTAATGGCGACGGTACTTATTACGATCAGTATCAAGAAATTCAAGTATAGATTGGAGTAGATAAGAATAATATGTTAATGTGCCAATTGGCTGTGTTATACTACATGGCATTGACATATAAACATATCAGCAAATTGAAGAATTATTTATGATAAAGTTCCTGATAGAAAAAGAGTTTAAACAATTGCTTCGCAATTCGTTTCTTCCAAAATTGATTCTTGTATTTCCATGCATGATTATGCTATTGATGCCTTGGGCGGTAAATCTGGAAATCAAGAATATACAGCTGAATATTGTGGATAATGACCATTCGGCTATTTCACAACGTTTAGTGAATAAGATTGCTGCCTCCACTTACTTTCGTTTGGTAGAAGTACCGACCTCGTATGAAGAAGGTCTTCGAAACATTGAAATTGGAACGGCTGATATTGTGATGGAAATTCCAAGGCATTTGGAACGGGATTGGATGAATGGAGAGGATGCTCATGTATTGATAGCAGCCAATGCCGTGAATGGAACGAAAGGCGGTCTGGGTAGTTCTTATTTGTCTTCTATCATTAATGATTATGCAGCCGAACTACGTTCGGAACATCCCGAAGCAGCTACCGTTTCCGGCACTTTCCCTTCCATACAGGTTGATACGCAGGGATTGTTTAATCCGAATCTGAACTATAAGCTCTATATGATTCCGGCATTGATGGTCATGTTGTTGACTTTGATTTGTGGTTTCTTGCCTGCGTTGAATGTGGTTAGCGAGAAGGAAGTGGGGACAATAGAACAAATCAATGTGACTCCGGTTCCGAAGTTTGTTTTTATTTTGGCAAAGCTCCTGCCTTATTGGCTGATTGGTTTTCTGGTGCTGACGGTGTGTTTCATATTAGCCTGGTTAATTTATGGCATAGTACCTGTCGGGCATTTTCTGTTGATTTACTTTTTCGCGGTTCTTTTTGTTCTGGTGATGTCCGGCTTCGGACTAGTCATTTCCAACTATTCAGCAACGATGCAGCAATCAATGTTTGTTATGTGGTTCTGTTTGTTGGTGGTGATTTTGATGAGCGGTTTGTTTACCCCCATTAGCAGCATGCCGGAATGGGCACAAATAATAACGATATTCAATCCTTTGAAGTATTTTATGGAGGTGATGCGAATGATATATCTGAAGGGGAGTGGTTTCTTTGATTTGCTGCCGCAGTTCGGAATATTGTTGCTTTTTGCAGTCGTGTTTAATAGTTGGGCGGTAATTAGCTATCGGAAGAACAACTGAAGATAATAAGGGGGCAGTCCGAAAACCCTGTGGGTATGTTATGTTAATAAGGCGGCGCCTGCAAAGACAATAAAAAAACAGCTCGTTTCCCTTTAAGGGAGAGAGCTGTTTTTGATCCTTTTCATCACCGTCTCCGGTGAATAGTAAGTGGTTACTGTATTACTTTATTTCGATTTGTCTATTTGGCTTCTTTACTTCTTCTTCAGAGAGTTTCGGAAGTTCGATATTTAGAACGCCATGTTCTACAGATGCAGCAATTTTCTCTTTGTCTACATTATCCGGTAGAATCATAGTTTGTTGAAACTTAGAGTATGAGAATTCGCGACGCAGATAGCGACCGTCTTTCTTTTCCTCCTTGTTTTCAGTCTTCTTCTCCATGCTGATAACGAGGTTATTATCTTCATCAATGCGAACATTGAAATCATCCTTCGTCATACCCGGAGCAGCCAATTCCACTTTGTATTCTTTTTCTGTTTCCAAAACATTAATTGCAGGTGCAGTAGCATTTGCTTTTACCATCCAATCGTTATCAAAGAAATCATTAAAGATACTTGGTAACCAACTTTGAGTTCTTCTAACAGGCATCATAATTTTAGTCTCCTATCTTTAAGTTAAACATTCAGTTAATTATTCTTGAACTTCGGTATTTTCACTTCTGATGGTACCGGTTGTCCCGGTTTCCATCGTCTGCTCTCGAACCATTGTTCGCTTCTATAAGTGCAAACCTTATGCCAAGTGATTTTTGAGACTAAAATTGTCTATTTGTCATTATAATAATGCCAATTTTGCAATAATGATGACAAAATGTATTTTGTTTTTATTTATTTTATATAAGATAGATATTAATTTGATAATATGTCTATTTCTTCTCGATTAGTTTGAATCTCATTCTTAATGTTTGCCTTTCTTCGTCATAGTCATAGCTAATGATTTTGAAAGTTCCCATTTCAGAAGTATTTGATACATGCAATCCGATACAGGCACAGGCGTCATAATCTCCAATGCGGACAATGCGAAGGGTAGGACTTGCGTCAGCAGGTAGCTTGCTTAAATCTACGATGTCTTTGGCCTGTTCATGTGTCATATACTCAACAGTCACAGGTAGGTTTTGACTGATTGCTTCATTTACTGTCTCTTCAATGGACTGGATTTGTTCTGCTGTCGGACATGACGAAAGTATATAATCACATTTGCTCTTTTTTCTTTCGATGTGGGCATTGCGAGAACGTGGACAGCCATAGGTTTTTACCATGGTTGCATTGAGTAAATGCTCTGCTGTATGCATAGGAGGATACTCCTGCTTGTTGTGGTCGTTGAGTTGAATTTGTTGTTCCATAAATTATTGTAATAACTTTTTATTTTTGATATCTTCTAGTATGCTCATTTGTTGAATTGCTATTTGATTTAATTTGATAAGTCTGTCTTTGGGTGTCAAACCTTCATTTATGAAAACGGCATTTAAATTTTCCATGTTTGATAAGCAGATAAGTTCATTGATTGAGGCATAATCACGAATATTACCTTTTAAATTAGGGTGTGTATCACGCCATTCTAAGGCTGTCATTCCAAACATGGCTACATTAAGGATATCAGCTTCGCTGGCATAAATCATGGATGCTTGCTGTGGGGTGATTTCTTGAGGGATAAGATGCTGCTTGATTGCATCAGTATGAATATGATAATTAATTTTAGATAGTTCTCGCTTTGCTGACCAACCAATTTGAGCTTGCTCTTGCTCTTTGAGACGTTGGAATTCTTTTACTATATATAACTCAAATTCAACAGAAATCCAACTTGCAAATTTGAATGCAATATCTTTGTGGGCAAAAGTGCCGCCATATCTTCCGGATTTGGATATGAGTCCAATAGCACAGGTCGTTTCTATCCATTTTTGAGGAGAAAGAGTGAATGCATTTAAACCTGCTTCTTTTCTAAACCCCTCGAATTCGAGGGGTTTAAAATGGGGGTTATATAATATTTCCCATAGTCCTAGATATTCAATAGTCATTCTATTACGTAGCCAGTTGGCAATAACAGTATTAGCATCTGTTGTCTTGTATTTAGCTATGTCGGTTAAAGAAATATAATCTGTATCGTTGATCTTTAAGATAGTAACGTCTGTGGTCTGAACTGTAATCTTTGCCATATTCTGATTTTTCAGTAAAGGTAAAGTTATATTTGGGAATAAAGAAACGTATATCACTTTTTATTCAAGGTATGTTAAACTCACTTCTAATATATAGGCATAAAAAAAGGAGCAACGCCTTGCTCCAACCTTTGTTAACCTTAAATCTAATACTATGAAAAACACAGTGCAAAGATACGGACTCCTGGGAAATTAGCAAATAATCCAAGTAAAATAGCATGTTATATAACATAGATTAAGAAAAACATCTTTCGTCTTAACGGTTATTCGATATTTTGGGCGTCTATGTATGGAGTTTTTTTTATCTTTGTGCAAAATATCATATTACTAATACTTAATATAAACATGGATAAAAGAAGATTAAGCCAATGGATGTTATTGGCTGTTATTTGCTTGAGTTTCTCAATAGGAGAAAGCTATGCACAGAAAAATGATTTTGGAAATTTAGCTCGTTATTCAAAACAAAATGCTGCACTTCCAAAGGCGACGAAGAAAGACAAACGAGTTATTTTTATGGGAAATTCCATTACGGAGGGCTGGGTACGTACTCATCCGGACTTTTTCAAATCAAACGGTTATATCGGCCGTGGAATCAGTGGGCAGACTTCCTATCAATTCTTGTTGCGTTTTCGGGAAGATGTGATTAATCTTTCTCCTGCTTTAGTGGTGATTAATGCCGGAACAAATGATGTCGCCGAAAATACACAAACTTATAATGAAGATTATACATTCGGAAACATTGTTTCTATGACAGAATTGGCAAAAGCAAATAAGATAAAAGTGATTCTGACTTCCGTATTGCCTGCCGCTGCATTTAAATGGAGAATGGAAATAAAAGATGTTCCACAGAAAATTAAATCTTTAAATGATCGGATAGAGGCTTATGCAAAAGCTAATAAAATTCCGTTTGTTAATTATTATAAGGCAATGGTGGATGAAAATCAGGCCTTGAATCCCCAATATACTAAAGATGGAGTGCATCCGACAGGCGAGGGGTATGATATTATGGAGCCGTTGATTAAGAGTGCGATAGAGAAAGCACTCTAAGGTTTATTGATGTAAATTTTGAAATATAAATGCTGTCTGATAATCAAGTTGGGCAGCATTTATTGTGAATGTGCACTTCTATGGATATAGTTGTTGAAAAGGTTTTAGATGACGTATAGACATAAAAAAAGGAGCAACGCCTTGCTCCAACCTTTGTTAACCTTAAATCTAATACTATGAAAAACACAGTGCAAAGATACGGAGTTTTGGCAACTTTGCAAATTATAAGCTGCTAATTGGTGTTTTTATAACACTAATTAATAGATTAAATCCTGTGTTACAGGTTTGTTAAGAGTTTTATCCCTTGGCAATTCTCATGTAATATATGAAGAATGGGAGTTTTTACCCCCATTTCTCTTTCATCAAATCTTCCAGTTTCAACAACTCGTCACGGTATTGTGCAGCTTCAATAAATTCGAGTTTCTTGGCTGCTTCCTGCATCAGTTTGCGAGTACGTTCGATACTCTTTTCCATTTGCGCTTTACTCATATACTGCACTACCGGATCTGCTGCAATGTTCGGAGTAGAAGGTTCTACATAAGCATGTCTTTCTTTTAGCAGTTCATCCGCCTCTTTTGCATTACCGAATACCGACAAGTTTCTGGCCTTTTTAATCTGCTGCGGAGTAATTCCGTTTGCTTCATTGTATGCCAACTGTTTTTCCCGGCGGCGATTGGTTTCGTCAATCGTCAGTTTCATGCTATCCGTCATCCTGTCCGCATACATGATTACCTTGCCGTTTACATTACGGGCAGCACGTCCTGCGGTTTGCGTCAGTGAACGGTGGGAGCGGAGGAATCCTTCTTTGTCGGCATCAAGAATAGCAACGAGCGACACTTCCGGAAGATCGAGTCCTTCACGAAGCAGGTTGACTCCGATAAGCACATCATAGATTCCTTGCCGGAGATCATCCATAATCTTCACACGTTCCAATGTATCGACATCACTATGGATATAGTTACATCTTACATTATTATTAAGAAGATACTCTGCCAGTTCTTCTGCCATTCGTTTGGTTAGTGTGGTGACGAGTACGCGTTCTTCCTTTTCAATGCGGAGCTGGATTTCTTCCATTAAGTCGTCAATCTGATTAAGGCTCGGGCGCACTTCGATGACAGGATCAAGCAGTCCCGTAGGACGAATCACCTGCTCTACGACGATACCTTCAGACTGAATCAATTCATAATCTGCCGGTGTGGCACTGACATAAATTACCTGTTTCGCCATTTTCTGAAACTCTTCGAATTTCAACGGACGGTTATCCATAGCCGCAGGCAATCGGAAACCATATTCCACCAGATTGATTTTACGTGCACGGTCTCCTCCGTACATCGCACGGATTTGAGGTACACTTACGTGGCTTTCGTCAATGACAATCAGAAAATCATCCGGAAAGAAATCGAGCAGACAATAAGGACGGGTACCGGCAGCACGACCGTCGAAATAACGGGAATAATTCTCAATTCCGGAGCAATGCCCTAACTCCCGTATCATTTCCATATCGTAAGTCACCCGTTCATATAGTCGTTTGGCTTCATATTCTTTACCGATAGACTCGAAGAATGCCACTTGTTTGGTCAGATCATCTTCTATTTCGTGGATAGCACGGAGAGTAGCCTCTTTGGTCGTCATGAACAGGTTAGCCGGATAAATCTTATAGGCGTCAAATGGTGCGATAGTGACTCCTGTGATAGGATCTACTTCTTCTATACCATCAATCTCATCCCCCCAAAAGGTGACACGGAGCAGATTGTCGGTATAAGCCAGATAGATATCCACAGTATCACCTTTAACGCGGAAATTTCCACGGTTCAAGTCGATGTCATTACGGACATACAAACTGTCTACCAGACGGCGTAAAAAGACATTGCGGTCCATCATCCGTCCCCGTTCTATTTCAATGACATTTTTGTAGAAGTCTGAAGGATTTCCCATACCGTAGATACAAGAAACGGAAGAAACCACTACCACGTCTTTTCGTCCGGAGAGTAGGGCAGAAGTGGCCGCGAGCCGAAGTTTGTCGATTTCGTCATTGATGGCAAGATCTTTCTCTATATAAGTATCACTGCTCGGGAGATAGGCCTCCGGCTGATAATAGTCATAGTAAGAAACGTAATATTCTACCGCGTTATTGGGGAAGAAACCTTTAAACTCACTATAAAGCTGGGCAGCCAATGTCTTGTTATGGCTCAAAATCAACGTAGGTTTGTTGATATTGGCGATCACATTGGCAATGGTAAATGTTTTTCCCGATCCGGTCACTCCCAATAAAGTCTGTGCGGGAACTCCCTGAAGTACCCCTTCAGTCAGTTGTGCTATCGCTTCCGGCTGATCCCCGGTAGGTTTGTAAGCTGATGTTAGTTCATAATTCATAGTTAAATCCTAAAAAGTGGAGCAATATTCGGTAAAATAATCGAGATAACAAATCATTTTTCCAAATAAATCCTTTACTTTGCAACATATTAATATCAAAAAACAGATTCATACAACTAGTAATACCAGAAACATAATGATTTGGAATGAGAGCATTGAGTGTATGGACCGCGAAAGTCTTCGCAAGATTCAAAGCATACGACTCAAGAAAATTGTAGATTACGTCTATCACAACACTCCTTTCTATCGAAAGAAGATGCAGGAAATGGGAATAACCCCCGATGATATCAATAGTATCGATGATATTGTAAAACTGCCGTTTACCACGAAACATGATTTAAGAGATAATTATCCGTTCGGACTTTGTGCCGTGCCGATGAGCCAGATTGTACGTATTCATGCCTCTTCCGGAACGACCGGAAAGCCGACGGTTGTCGGATATACCCGTAAGGACTTGGCCTCTTGGGCGGAATGTATATCACGCGCTTTTACCGCTTACGGAGCGGGCCGTTCTGATATTTTTCAGGTATCATACGGATACGGACTGTTTACGGGCGGACTGGGAGCACATGCCGGAGCCGAGAATATCGGTGCTTCTGTTATTCCGATGTCCAGTGGCAACACTGAAAAACAGATTGCCTTGATGCATGATTTCGGATCGACAGTGCTTTGTTGCACCCCTTCTTATGCGCTTTACCTGGCAGATGCAATCAAAGATTCCGGTTTGCCACGTGAAGAATTTCAACTGAAAGTCGGTGCGTTCGGTGCGGAGCCCTGGACGGAAAATATGCGTCATGAAATTGAAGAGAAACTGGGAATCAAAGCATACGATATTTATGGGTTGAGTGAGATTGCCGGACCGGGTGTCGGTTACGAGTGCGAATGTCAGAACGGCACTCACTTGAATGAAGACCATTATTTCCCGGAAATTATCGATCCGAATACTTTGCAACCGGTTGAGCCGGGACAAATGGGCGAACTGGTGTTTACCCACCTCACCAAAGAGGGGATGCCATTGCTCCGTTACCGTACGCGTGATTTGACTGCTTTGCATCATGATAAATGTTCTTGCGGTCGTACATTAGTACGTATGGATCGTATTTTGGGACGCAGTGATGATATGTTGATTATCCGTGGTGTAAACGTATTCCCGACACAGATTGAATCCGTTATCCTTGAAATGGCAGAATTTGAACCGCATTATTTGTTGATAGTGGGTCGTGAAAATAATACCGATACGATGGAGCTCCAGGTTGAAGTACGTCCGGAATTCTATTCTGATGAGATCAACAAAATGCTGGCTTTGAAGAAAAAGCTGGGAGGACGTTTGCAAAGCGTACTTGGATTGGGAGTCAACGTGAAATTGGTAGAGCCTCGCAGCATTGAGCGTAGCGTAGGTAAAGCAAAACGTGTGATTGATAACAGAAAAATATAAATAAGTATTAGGTATTAAGTATTAAGTATTAACCATGCGGGTGATCTTGGAACTACGGTAATACTTGTTGCCTAATACCTAATGCTTGTTACTTAATACTTATTACTTAATACTTTAATAAATATGGTAGCAAAACAACTTTCTATCTTTTTGGAAAATAAGTCAGGCCGTTTGACGGAAGTGACTGAAGTGCTGGCGAAAGAAAATATCAATCTTTCTGCCTTGTGCATTGCCGAAAATGCTGATTTTGGTATTTTGCGTGGAATTGTATCCGATCCGGATAGAGCATACAAAGCTTTAAAAGATAATCATTTTGCAGTGAATGTGACTGATGTAGTAGGTATAAGCTGTCCCAATATACCGGGTGCTTTGGCAAAAGTGCTGGGATATTTATCAGACGAGGGTGTATTTATTGAATATATGTATTCGTTTGCCAATAACAATATTGCAAATGTGGTAATTCGCCCTAGCAATCTGGATAAATGTATCGAGGTATTGAAAGAAAAGAAAGTCGATCTGCTGGCTGCAAGTGATTTGTACAAGCTGTAGATATAGCAGTAAACGATAAACAGGGAACGGTAAATAGCTGTGTTGTCTTTGAATGGGATAACACATTTGTTTGCCGTTTTCTGCTATAAAAAATAGTGACGCTATCCGATGTGGATAGTGACGGTATGCTTCACCGATACCGTCACTATCCCGGGCATATACCGTCACTATTTTTTTTCTGCCTTATAACAAGTTTTTTTCTGTCTTATAACAAGGAATCTGACGTTTGTTCGTCAGGTTTATGTCAATCATGATTTCTGTGTGATTCGTTTATTACCTGCCGTTTACAGTTTGGTGTTTGCAATTCGACGTCATTTTCTCTCCTTTTGTCGATGTTTAACGCCTTTTATGTATTAAAAAACACAGATTAATTGCTAAATTCCCAGCGAATAAGTAACTTTGCGCATTATTTTTAAATAGGATGAAGAAAAATATCATTATAACTTTGCTTGCGGCGGCTACTCTGACATCATGTGGAGAGTACAATAAATTGCTGAAAAGCACCGATTACGAATACAAGTACGAAGCCGCCAAAAACTATTTTGCGAAGGGACAGTATAATCGTTCAGCTACGTTGCTGAATGAGTTGATAACCATTCTGAAAGGAACCGATAAAGCGGAAGAGTCTTTGTATATGTTGGGAATGAGTTATTATAATCAGAAAGATTATCAGACAGCTGCCCAGACATTTATCACCTATTTCAATACGTATCCCCGTGGCACTTTTACCGAACTGGCACGTTTTCATGCAGGTAAAGCTTTATTCCTGGATACCCCGGAACCACGTTTGGATCAATCAAGCACTTATCAGGCTATCCAGCAGTTGCAGATGTTCATGGAATATTTCCCGAACAGCACAAAGAAGCAGGAAGCACAGGATATGATTTTTGCTTTGCAGGATAAGCTGGTTTTGAAAGAACTTTATTCTGCAAGATTATATTATAATCTGGGTAATTATTTAGGCAATAACTATGAGTCTTGTGTAATCACAGCTCAAAATGCACTGAAAGATTATCCTTATACTGACTATCGTGAAGAACTTTCTATCTTGATTCTGCGTGCAAGACACGAAATGGCTATCTATAGTGTAGAAGACAAGAAGATGGATCGTTACCGCGAAACAGTGGACGAATATTATGCTTTCAAGAATGAATTTCCTGAAAGTAAATATTTGAAAGAAGCCGAGAAAATATTCAATGAATCACAGAAAGTAATTAAAGACTAAATTTAAATAGATTTATGGACTACAAAAAAACGAATGCTCCTGCTACAACAGTAACCCGTGACATGATGGAACTCTGTGCTGATACAGGTAATGTTTACGAAACTGTTGCCATTATTGGCAAGCGTGCTAATCAGATCAGTGTAGAAATCAAAAACGATCTTTCAAAGAAATTGGCAGAGTTTGCCTCTTACAATGACAACTTGGAAGAAGTGTTTGAAAATAGAGAGCAAATCGAAATTTCTCGTTATTATGAGAAATTGCCGAAACCGGACTTGATTGCTACGCAAGAATACATCGAAGGGAAAATATATTATAGAAATCCGGCTAAGGAGAAAGAAAAACTTCAGTAATTTATTTTCTGACGAAGAATTTGATAGTCAAGTAGTAAGTGGGATGATTATCCCTACTCCTTATTGCTTGGCTATTATTGTTTAACTCAACTA
The DNA here is from genome assembly GCF_000163675.1 of Bacteroides sp. D22. NCBI lineage: Bacteria > Pseudomonadati > Bacteroidota > Bacteroidia > Bacteroidales > Bacteroidaceae > Bacteroides > Bacteroides sp. D22. The sequence goes on from NZ_GG774812.1 coordinate 121,668, forward strand.
CTATTTAGAATACTTATGATTCAACGAATTCAAACTGTTTATTTATTGATTGTTGCAGGATTACTGATTACAGCTATGTGTATGCCGATAGGTTACTTCATTGATACAATGGGCGAACATCCTTTTAAGGCATTAGGATTGGAAATAAACGACGCTTTTCAGTCTACATGGGGGTTATTCGGGATTCTGATGCTTAGTACTATCGTTGCCGTGGCTACCATTTTTTTATATAAGAACCGTATGTTGCAGATTCGCATGACGATTTTCAATAGCTTGTTGTTGGTCGGTTATTACATTGCTGCCCTTGCTTTTTATTTTGCGTTGAAGAATGATGCAAATATGTTCCGGGTAGGCTGGGCATTGTGTTTACCACTTATTTCCATCATTCTGAATATATTGGCTGTTCGTGCTATTGGACGCGATGAGGTGATGGTAAAGGCTGCGGATAGATTGAGATAAGACTTTTCCCTATATCTGGGTAATTCGTTAATATGATTAATGAAAAGCATCGCTTTATAAGAGTTAAAGCGGTGCTTTTTGCTCTCTAAAGCTATGCTTTAGCATCCCTAAAACGGTGCATTTACTGAATATCTCTGTTTTAAAGATACAAATAAGGCAACTAATTCATTGCGAGTTAGTTGCCTTATTTATTTAAAGAGTATCCCTAAAGCGATGCTTTGTAGATATTCAAGCTCCTTCTCTCGAAAGGGAGGAGGGAGAGGATTTTATTTCTTCAAGTCAAATAGGTACGTGAGCTTTATGGTAATTGTTCCATGCGCTGCACGGGCGAAATAGTCTTTCTTTGTGGTGCTGTAAAAGTCGGACAGCGCAAAGTAGTAACGGCCTTCAACGATGAAGCTACCGGCTTTCTTTGTTCGGAGTTCTACACCGCCGCCACCGGCAATACCGTAGTCGAATTTATTCTGAATCTTAACTCCATACACCGCTTTCTGTGTATTGGATAAGGTGTTCATATCAATACCTTTTATTGTTTCCGATTCGCTTATCAGAAAGCTGATTTGAGGACCTGCATGAACAAAGAATTGTAATCCTCTGTCTCGTCCGAAAGCAAGATGGGCTAGAAAAGGAATATCAATATAGGTCATTTTGCGGGTATAAGTTTTGCTCGGATCCTTCGAGGTGACTTCATATCCGTTATCGTCCAATGATACCGTTTCAAACAATTGGTCCCAACCCCTTTGTGATACATTCAATTCGACTTGTGCACCGCAAATCATGGCGAAATACTTCTCGGATATATAACGTGCCGTCAAGCCTCCGGTAATTCCCATCAAGCTATTTTGCTTGATGCTGGGAGTGAAAGAAACACTGTTTAAGTTGACACCTCCATTAACACCTACTGATAAATTGCTGCGTGCTTCTCCAATTTGGGCAGTGGCAGGAAGAGCAAATCCCGTAAGTAGGAGTGTTGCAATCAAAAATGGTTTTATCTTTATCATTTTCGTATTATTCGAAGTCAAGTTTTACTAATTCAAAATTCTTAGTGAAACGTATGAAGAACACTTTTTTATTAATAAATCCTCCCCAGTTGTTCACGCGCTGGAATTTGAATCCTGTCTGGATTGGCGTCAGGTTCATCTTAGGCAGATTGTTTTCCAATTCCGAGCTATAGAGCGATAATCCCTTCAAGAAGAAGAAACCGGTGTCGAAGCCAAGCATTGCGTAATTGGGGTATTTGCTTGCCAAATCTTTACTATACCATTTATGATAAGCGTTGGTGAATTGCACGGCTGCCGGGAACAATGTATTCGTATAGAATGAAGAGTAGAAATATACATCCAACTCAAAGAAATTTTCCAGATGATCTCTAGTGTAAGTCTGCCATTCCGGGTAGCCGAACAGGTGAATTTTTTCTGCAGGATTCTCTCTGACTAACAACGTCAGTTGAGGGAGTACCTTAATCAGTAAAACATTACTGCCCGATGTCGGGATAAAAATGTTTTCTTTATCACTGCGAAGTGTTGCTTTCAATGTTTCTTTAGTTGCGCTTTCGCTGACGGTTCTCATAGGAATTCCTTTGCTCTTCAACTCTTGTTTCAAGCCGCTGATAAATTCCGCTTTCTCCTTGTCAGCACTCGACGGTTCGATGAAAATAACGTTCGCATTAGGGAATTGGCGGGTGAAATGCTCATAAACCTCTGAATATAAATAAGATTGAGGCGTATTAATCTGATAAATAGCAGGATTTTTGAATACCTCTTCTCCTTTTTGAGAGAAAGGGATCACCAGGCGTATATCGTTCTTCTCCGCGAAGTCTGACAATGGTTTTATTTGATTCTGATGCATCGGACCGATGATGATATTCATACTCTTCATCTCGTTTTTGGCAAGAATCGTATTTAATGTAGAAATGTCTTTTCCACTGTCATATACATATAAATCAAGAGAAACGCCCGTACGTTTCAGACTGTCTACTGCCATCAGGAAACCTTCGTAATATTCCACCATGCGTTTGTCCTCCTGGAAAGGTAACAACAAGGCAGCCTTAATAGTAGACAGCTTTTGGGGAGTCTCCTTATTTTTGCGGAAAAGCTCGCTATTGCTGGGAGGAACAGCGTATGGATCTTCCTTCTGTGTAGGTTGTACGGTGGTTGCTGCCGGGTAGGGGATGCAAAGAAATTGTCCCTTTTTCATGCCCTTTTTCAGTTCCGGGTTAGCGTCAATCAACTCCTGCTCGCTGATTCCGTATTCACGGCTCACGCTGAATATAGTCTCTTTGCGCTTTACCTTATGCATATCTTTGCATCTCGGAACAACAGGGCCTTGAATAGTCGATTGTTCAGTAGGCGTTTGAACTACGGCGTCAGTTTGTTCTTCTTTTTTCTGCGGAATCAGAATAACTTGTCCGATACGGAAATTCTCGGCACTCAAACCTGGGTTTGCTTCACAAATATCTTTGGCGGACACATTATACATCGTTGTCAGTTTGTACAATGTTTCTCCGGCTTGGATCGTATGGAATGTTTCTCCTTTCTGACTCTCTTTTCCGGTAGGGATTTTGATGGTCTGTCCGGCATAGATTTTTTCGTCACAACCAGGATTCAGACGTATGATGTCTGACGTAGTGACATTATACATCTTGGAAATGGAGTATAAACTTTGTCCTTTTTCGATGGTATGCAAGAAATAAGATTGGTTTTCCTGTGCATAACTGATAGCGTATGAAACGCTTATAAAAAGCAGAAATAAGAATATTCGGTTTATCGGTTTCATCAAATTATAACTATTGGTTCTTGAAATCAAGGAACAAAGGTACAAATAATGCCCTATATCTTCATAAGATTTGAGTTAAGAAAATAATATTGTGCTTTTTTAGGAGCATATTTCGGGCGGAAACATTAATTTTGCAACATTTATGGAAGGATATGAATATGCAGGAAACAGAATATATTAATGTGTACGGTGCGCGCGTGCACAATTTGAAGGACATTGATGCCGAGATTCCCCGTAACAGCTTGACCGTTATCACCGGATTGAGCGGTAGTGGAAAATCTTCTTTAGCCTTCGATACGATTTTTGCCGAAGGACAGCGCCGCTATATCGAAACTTTTTCAGCCTATGCCCGCAATTTCCTGGGCAATCTGGAACGTCCGGATGTCGATAAAATAACAGGCTTGAGCCCGGTTATCTCCATTGAACAGAAAACAACGAATAAAAATCCCCGTTCTACCGTAGGAACAACTACCGAGATCTACGATTATCTCCGTTTGTTGTATGCCCGTGCGGGAATCGCCTATTCGTATCTGTCGGGGGAAGAAATGGTGAAATACACCGAAGAGCAGATTCTGGATTTGATTCTGAAAGATTATAAAGGAAAGAAAATATATCTGCTGGCGCCATTGGTACGTTCACGTAAAGGACATTATAGAGAACTTTTTGAACAGATACGTAAAAAAGGATATTTATATGTACGAGTAGACGGAGAAGTGCGTGAAATCACGCATGGTATGAAGCTCGACCGTTATAAGAACCACGATGTAGAAGTGGTTATCGATAAATTAGTGGTTGCAGAGAAAGACGACCGGCGTCTGAAACAGAGTGTGGCAACTGCCATGCGTCAGGGAGACGGGCTGATGATGATTTTGGATGCCCAGTCCGAAAGTATCCGGCATTATAGTAAGCGACTCATGTGTCCTGTCACCGGGTTGTCTTATCGTGAACCTGCTCCGCATAACTTCTCATTCAATTCACCGCAAGGAGCGTGTCCGAAGTGTAAAGGGTTGGGAGTAGTCAATCAGATTGACGTGGACAAAGTGATTCCCGATCGTGAACTTTCCATTTACGAAGGTGCGATAGCTCCTTTGGGAAAATATAAGAATGCGATGATTTTCTGGCAAATCGGTGCTTTGCTTGAGAAGTACGATGTAACGTTGAAAACACCGGTTAAGGAGTTGCCGGACGATGCGATTGATGAAGTGTTGTATGGCTCTGACGAACGGATTAAAATCAAGAGTTCGCTGATCGGCACTTCATCCGATTACTTTGTTACCTATGAAGGAGTGGTGAAGTATATTCAGATGTTGCAGGAGAAAGATGCTTCTGCGACAGCGCAGAAATGGGCGGAACAATTTGCCAAAACAACGGTTTGTCCTGAATGTAAAGGGGCTCGCCTGAATAAGGAAGCTCTGCATTTCCGCATCCACGATAAGAATATTAATGAATTGGCAAACATGGACATCAACGAGCTGTATGACTGGTTGATGAAGGTAGATGAGTTCCTTTCCGATAAGCAGAAGAAAATATCAGTAGAGATTCTGAAAGAGATTCGTACACGTTTGAAGTTCCTGCTGGATGTTGGTTTGGATTATCTGGCGTTGAACCGTAGTTCTGTCAGCCTTTCCGGTGGTGAGAGCCAGCGTATTCGTTTGGCTACACAAATTGGTTCTCAATTGGTGAATGTGCTTTATATTCTCGACGAGCCGAGTATCGGTCTGCATCAGCGTGATAATTTACGTCTTATCAACTCCTTGAAAGAACTCCGTGACATGGGAAACTCCGTGATTGTGGTGGAACATGATAAGGATATGATGTTGGCTGCCGACTATGTTATCGATATGGGACCAAAAGCCGGACGTCTCGGTGGAGAGGTTGTTTTTGCAGGAACTCCCCAGGAGATGCTGAAGACCGATACGATGACTTCGCAATACCTGAATGGAAAGATGAAGATAGAAATCCCCGCCAAGCGTAGAAAAGGAAACGGGAAATCTATCTGGCTGAAAGGAGCGAAAGGGAATAACCTGAAGAATGTCGATGTAGAGTTTCCGTTAGGAAAACTAATTTGCGTGACAGGTGTATCGGGAAGCGGGAAATCTACTTTGATTAATGAAACTCTGCAGCCGATTCTATCGCAGAAGTTCTACCGTTCTTTGCAGGATCCTTTGGAATACGATTCGATTGAAGGATTGGAAAATATCGATAAGGTAGTGAATGTCGATCAATCACCTTTGGGACGTACGCCACGTTCCAATCCAGCTACCTATACCGGTGTGTTTTCTGATATTCGTAATCTGTTTGTAGGTCTTCCGGAAGCTAAGATTCGCGGTTACAAGCCGGGACGTTTTTCCTTTAATGTTTCAGGCGGACGTTGTGAAGCCTGTACGGGAAATGGTTATAAAACAATTGAAATGAATTTCCTTCCTGACGTATATGTGCCTTGTGAAGTATGTCACGGCAAACGTTATAACCGGGAAACACTGGAAGTACGTTTCAAGGGAAAATCGATTGCCGATGTATTGGACATGACAATCAACCGTGCCGTAGAATTCTTTGAAAACGTTCCGCAAATCTTGAGTAAGATAAAAGTATTGCAGGATGTCGGACTCGGATATATAAAGTTGGGACAATCTTCTACCACTCTTTCCGGTGGAGAAAGCCAGCGTGTGAAACTGGCAACGGAACTGTCGAAAAGGGATACAGGCAAGACCCTTTACATCCTTGATGAACCGACTACCGGACTTCATTTTGAAGATATCCGTGTACTGATGGGAGTACTGAATAAGCTTGTAGATAAAGGGAATACGGTTATTGTCATCGAACACAATCTGGATGTGATTAAAATGGCGGATTATATTATCGATATGGGCCCTGAAGGGGGTAAGGGCGGGGGAGAACTCCTTAGTTACGGAACACCGGAAGAGGTTGCGAAGAGCCCTAAGGGATATACACCTAAGTTTCTTCGCGAAGAGCTGGGGCTCTAATTTGAAGCATAGAGTGAGGGCGTTCCCCCAATAAAGTCAACTATCTCTAATCATATTAATTAAGGCGCGGATTACATGGTTTTTATTTAATTAGAGCCGTGTAATCCGTGTCTTAATAAAAGTCATGGAGGACTTTGTCTCCCGCTAATTCTTTATTTATCAGATATAGAAAGTATAAATACAACGAAAATGAAAATCAATAAAACAAATGCCGCACGGCTGTTAGATAAGGCTAAGATAGCCTATGAACTGATTCCCTACGAAGTGGATGAAAACGACTTAAGTGCTGTTCATGTAGCAGCAGATTTAGGAGAAAACATTGAGCAAGTGTTTAAGACTCTTGTCCTGCATGGCGATAAAAGCGGATATTTTGTCTGTGTCATTCCGGGAGAACATGAAGTTGACTTGAAACTGGCAGCTAAAGCATCGGGTAATAAGAAGTGTGATTTGATTCCCGTAAAAGAACTTCTGCCACTTACCGGATATATCCGGGGAGGTTGTTCGCCTATCGGCATGAAGAAACATTTTCCTACTTATATCCATGAAACCAGCCGGGAATTTCCGTATATTTATGTAAGTGCCGGGGTACGGGGACTTCAGATAAAAATAGCTCCGGAAGATTTGATTCGTGAATCCAGAGCAGAAATTTGTCGTTTATTTGAGGAGTAGTTTAACAAATCATTGTGCAAAAACTCAAGAAAAAGTATATATTTGCAAGAAATATTTATTTAAATCAATCATTTATTAATTCTAAAAACTTATATCTATGTTCAGTAAACACCCTAAAGGTCTGATTGCTGCAGCTTTAGCTAATATGGGAGAGCGTTTTGGCTTCTATATTATGATGGCGATTTTGACATTGTTTATTTCAGCGAAATTTGGATTGTCCGAGACAACTACCGGATACATTTATTCCGCGTTCTATGCTTCCATTTATATTTTAGCTTTGGCGGGAGGTGTTATTGCTGATAAGACGAAAAATTTTAAAGGCACTATTTTAGTAGGGCTGATATTAATGGCTATCGGTTATTTGATTATTGCCATTCCTACTCCGACCCCTGTTCCTAGTATGGCTCTTTACTTGGGATTAACCTGTTTCGGACTTTTGGTGATTGCTTTTGGTAATGGTTTATTTAAAGGAAATCTGCAGGCTTTGGTAGGCCAGATGTACGATGACCCTAAATATTCAAACCTACGTGATGCCGGTTTCCAGATATTTTATATGTTTATCAATATTGGGGCTGTTTTTGCACCGTTTATTGCTATTGGTGTGCGCAACTGGTGGCTGAAGGTGAACAATTTTGATTATGATGCCACTTTACCTGAATTGTGCCATCAATATTTAGAAAAAGGAAATGATATGGCTCCACAAGCAATGGAGAATCTGACAACTTTGGCTAAGAGTGTTGTTCTTGACGGGACTCCTGTAACAGATATGGGTATGTTTGTTAATAACTACCTTGATGTATTTAACCGTGGTTTTCAGTATGCTTTTATGGCTGCTATTGGTGCTATGCTTGTTTCGCTGATTATTTATATGGCAAATAAGAAACGCTTCCCGGATCCTGCGACTAAATTGGAAACCAGTAAAGGTACTGCGACTGTGAATAAGGAAGAAATCCAAATGAGCGCTACTGAAATCAAACAACGTATCTATGCTTTGTTTGCAGTATTCGGTGTTGTTATTTTCTTCTGGTTATCTTTCCACCAGAATGGTTATTCTTTGACTTATTTTGCCCGTGACTATGTGGATTTGAGTGTTATTAATATCGACTTAGGTTTTACGCAGATCAAGGGAGCTGAAATATTCCAGAGCGTTAATCCGTTCTTCGTTGTATTCCTGACTCCATTTATCATGTGGATGTTCGGCTCAATGAAAAAGAATGGTAAAGAACCTTCTACCCCGATGAAGATTGCCATCGGTATGGGTATTGCCGCATTAGCGTATGTATTCTTGATGGTATTCTCCTTTACATTGCCTTCGAAAGAGGTGTTGGGTACTATGAGTGCTGCTGAAATAAATGCTATTCGTGTGACTCCGTGGATTATGATCGGTCTGTATTTCATCCTTACAGTTGCCGAATTGTTCATTTCTCCTCTGGGATTATCGTTTGTATCTAAGGTTGCTCCTCCTCATTTGCAGGGATTAATGCAAGGTTGCTGGTTGGCTGCAACAGCTGTGGGTAATTCACTGCTGTTTATCGGTGGTATTCTTTATACCACTGTTCCTATCTGGGCTTGCTGGTTAGTATTTGTAGGCGCAACAGGTGCTTCTATGATTGTAATGCTTTCAATGGTAAAATGGTTGGAACGCGTAGCGAAATAGAATCCCGTCATTGACTAAATAACAAAATGCCCCGGAACATTCACGATACTTGTTCCGGGGCATTTTGGTTTATTAAATATCCAATCCCATAATATAATCATTCATATAATACCCGTTGCCAATCGGGAAATCACCTTTCCGTAACTTTCTCATTCCCATGTATTCGTAAAACTGCAAGGCTTTATTGTTACGATTCACGTTAAGTTCCATCAGACAAGGTTCCGGGTGCATCTCCTTGATGCATTTGATTGCTTCCTTAAATAAGAAACTGCCGCAATGCGTACCCTGAAAGCGGGGGAGAACATAGATTTTCTGAAGATGGAATACATCTTTTTCCTGTTGCTGCACAGAGACGTATCCGCATGGTTCATTCTCTTTATAGGCGATGGAATACACATGCCCTTCTTCCTCCATTTGCTTGCGCACATTGGAAGGAGCATACATCCAGTCCATCATATAATCCAGTTGTTCAGGAGATAAAATATCCTTGTAGGTGGCGGGGAATACCTCCTTTGCCATCATATGAATAAGCTCGCAATCGGCTACCGTTGCTTTTCGAATTGTAAACATACGTACTTTCTATTTTATGGTTTAACGGGCACAAATATAGCCATTATTTCTTTTTATAATAAGGTAAGCACTCTCTAATGTTTTAATTATTATTAATTTATAGTACTTTGTAATGCAAGGTACTTGGGTAATGCATATATTTGTGCCATCTAAAAGAAGTGAATAATGAAAGTAGACAATGTAAAATCACAGATGAGGAAAGGCATGCTTGAATATTGCATCATGCTTTTGCTGCACAAAGAGCCTGCCTATGCTTCTGATATTATTCAGAAATTGAAAGAAGCCCAGCTGATTGTAGTGGAAGGCACCTTGTATCCGTTGCTGACCCGTCTGAAAAATGACGACTTGTTAAGTTATGAATGGGTGGAATCTACCCAAGGACCTCCCCGCAAGTACTATAAACTCACTGAACAAGGAGAAACCTTTTTGGGAGAACTGGAAATTTCCTGGAAAGAACTTAACGACACAGTGAATCATATAGCCAATAGATAATCCGAAAAAGAAGAAATAAAAATGAAAAAGACATTGACCATAAATTTAGGAGGAATAGTTTATCATATAGATGACGATGCCTACCGACTGTTAGACAATTATCTGTCTAATTTGAAACATTATTTTCGTAAACAGGAGGGTGCGGAAGAAATTGTAGACGATATTGAGATGCGTATTGCCGAACTGTTTGCCGAGAAAGTAACTGAAGGAAAACAGGTCATCACAGTTTCGGATGTAGAAGAAATTATCGCCCGCGTAGGCAAACCGGAAGATTTTGGCATTGCTGACGAGGATACAGATTCACAGAGAAGAACGGAACAAGCATCGTCCGCTAATCAAAATAATACGCAAACCTCTGCCCAACGTCGCTGGTTCCGTGATCCGGATAATAAATTGTTGGGTGGTGTGGCAGCAGGACTGGCAGCTTACTTCGGTTGGGATATCACATTGGTGCGTATCCTGATGATTATTCTGGTGTTTGTGCCTTATTGCCCGATGATTATCCTTTATATTATCGGATGGCTCGTTATTCCGGAAGCTCGTACCGCCGCAGAAAAGTTAAGTATGCGTGGAGAAGCGGTAACCATTGAGAATATTGGCAAAACAGTGACAGACGGCTTCGAACGGGTAGCAGATGGGGTTAATAATTATGTGAACTCCGGTAAACCTCGTACCTTTCTTCAAAAGATAGGCGATGTATTTGTTTCCATTGCTGCCGTTCTCTTTAAGATATTTTTGGTAGCTCTTGTCATTCTTTGTTGCCCTGTCTTGTTCGTATTGGCTGTCGTATTGGTAGCGTTGGTATTTGCGGCAATTGCTGTGGCAGTCAGTGGAGGAGCTTTACTTTATGAATTGTTGCCTGCCATCGACTGGATGCCGGTTGCTTCCGTCTCTCCTATGATGACATTATTAGGTACGATTGCCGGAGTTGCCCTCATCGGTATTCCATTAGGAGCTTTCTTGTATACTATCTTGCGCCAGCTATTCCATTGGTCGCCAATGGGAACAGGTTTGAAATGGTCGTTACTGATTTTATGGATATTGGGTGCGGTCATTATGGTTATCAATCTTTCTGCTCTTGGCTGGCAACTGCCTTTGTATGGGCTACACTGCTGTTAACTAAGCCTCATTCTATTAAAAAAGGATAATATTTATTCTTTTATAAGTAAATGTACCCCGATAGTGTGTCCGGGGTACATTTTTTGTTTTCCCTTATTCATCGTAAATCGAGATTTTTTAGTAAGTTTGTAAATACGTATTCAGGAAATAAAATGGGTGAACATATATGTTTTAGGAGAAACGAACGTTTAGCGACAGTCAATCCTTATTGGAGAGGAAATCCGATGGTGCGCGGACGTTTTTTTAACAGGCAGCATCGCTTCCGTCCGGGGATGGGCAGCGTGTTGAAATGGCGTCTTTCGCCCAATCCCCAACGCAAAGAGAAGAAGACGGTGAAATGGGACCCGAAAGTTTGTTATCTTCGCTCATTGGATGCGGTGGTAGGAGATTCTCTGATATGGCTCGGACATAATTCTTTCTTTCTTCAATTAGCAGGTAAGCGAATCATGTTCGATCCGGTGTTCGGCAGTATTCCTTTTGTGAAAAGACAGAGCGAATTTCCTGCTAATCCTGATATATTTACGGAGATTGATTATCTACTTGTCAGTCATGACCATTTCGACCATTTGGATAAACAGAGTATAGCCCGCTTACTGAAGAACAACCCGCAAATGAAACTTTTCTGCGGCTTGGGAACCGGTGAACTGATTCAGGGATGGTTCCCTGAAATGAAAGTGATTGAAGCCGGATGGTATCAACAAATGGAAGATGAAGGATTGAAGATCACGTTTCTGCCGGCACAACACTGGAGCAAACGTTCCGTACGCGATGGCGGTCAGCGACTGTGGGGAGCTTTTATGCTGCAAGGAAATGGGATTTCTCTTTATTATAGTGGTGATACGGGTTATTCCAGCCATTTTCGTGAGATTCCCGATCTGTTCGGAGCACCGGATTATGCTTTGTTAGGTATCGGTGCATACAAACCTCGCTGGTTTATGCGTCCCAACCATATATCGCCATACGAATCCTTGACTGCTGCCGAAGAAATGAATGCAGGTCTTACCATTCCCATGCATTATGGCACATTCGACTTGTCTGACGAGCCTTTGCACGATCCTCCGAAAGTTTTTGCAGCAGAAGCAAAGAAACGGAAGATTCCAGTGGAGATTCCCTATTTGGGAGAGATTGTAAAATTGAAAAAACAGAAATAATTAGAAACGAATAAAGAGATGAAGAAATTAGAAGTAAAAGACCTGAAAGAAAACTTTTTCGAAGCGATTGGAAAAGAGTGGATGCTGGTTACGGCCGGAACAAAAGAGAAGTTTAACACGATGACAGCAAGTTGGGGTGGCATCGGTTGGCTGTGGAACAAGCCTGTTGCTTTCGTTTTTATCCGTCCCGAACGGTATACGTATGAATTTGTAGAGAAGAACGATCACCTGACTCTTTCTTTCTTAGGGGCAGAAAATAAGAAGATTCACGCTATTTGTGGTTCTAAGTCGGGACGTAATATAGATAAAGTAAAAGAGACCGGATTGAAGCCAGTGTTTACAGAAAATGGCAATGTGTTGTTCGAGCAGGCACGATTGAGCCTGGAGTGTAAGAAGCTTTATGCTGACGGTATCAAACCGGAATGTTTTCTGGATAAGGAATCATTGGAAAAGTGGTACGGTGGTGCTCATGGTGGTTTCCACAAGATGTATATTGTAGAAATTGAAAATATTTATTCGGAGTAAGATTTAGCCGATTTATGATGGATGCAATGGAGAAGGCTCTGAACTCAAGTAGATTGAGAACAGAGCCTTCTTTTATTTTACTTTATTGGAAAGTCGTTAAGCACAGATTATATGAAATATGCAGTTTTAGTGAATCAAATGACCGTGAGATTCGTATAATCCGTGCTTTAAAATTTTATTTAGACGGAGCTTTTTTCACCCATTTGTCCAACCATTCAAAGAATGTGCGTTGCCATAGAACCCCATTCTGTGGCTTCAATACCCAGTGGTTTTCATCCGGATAAATTAGCAGCTCTGCAGGAACACCACGCATCACGGCAGCATCAAAAGCAGCCATAGCCTGATTAGCCAGGATACGGTAGTCTTTTTCTCCATGGATACAGAGAATAGGAGTATCCCATTTCTCTACGAATAGGTGAGGAGAGTTGGCAAACGTACGCTGTGCCACCGGATTCTGTTTTTCCCAGTATGCGCCTCCCATATCCCAGTTGGCAAACCATTTTTCTTCAGTTTCCAGATATTGCATTTCCATGTTGAAGATACCATCATGAGCAATGAACGCTTTGAACCGTTTGTCGTGATGTCCGGCCAACCAATATACGGAGAATCCTCCGAAGCTGGCACCTACGCATCCCAGACGATCTTTGTCCACATACGGCTCTTTTGCCATTTCATCGATAGCAGTGAAGTAATCCTTCATACACTGGCCACCGTAATCGCCGCTAATCTGTTCGTTCCATTCCACACCGAATCCCGGCAAACCGCGACGGTTCGGAGCAACGATGATATAATCATTAGCTGCCATAATCTGGAAGTTCCAGCGATAAGACCAGAACTGGCTTACCGGACTCTGCGGACCTCCTTCGCAGAACAGTAAAGTCGGATATTTCTTGTTCGGATCAAACTGTGGAGGATAAATCACCCATGTCAACATCTGTTTACCATCTGTTGTTTTCATCCAGCGACCTTCCACTTTACCCATTTCCAACTGGTCATAGATTTGTTTGTTCTCCTGTGTCAGTTGAGTGGTAGAACCATCCAGTGCCACAGAGTAAATCTCATCCCCCATACTCATTGAATGACGTTTCGCAATCAGCTTATCTCCGAAAAGAGCTACCCCTTCGTAATCATACATTCCTGAAGTAATAGCCTTTACCGAATCATTTGCCAGGTCAAGCGCATAAATTTGTGATTCTCCATGCCATACACCTGTGAAATAGATCACTTTAGCATCTGCTCCCCAGACAAAAGCATCCACATTCGATTCGAATGTCTTACTCACAAAACGCTTCTCGCCAGTTTCCAGGTTCATGATGAACAGACGGTTCAAATCCGCTTCGTATCCGTCACGTTCCATGCTCTGCCAGGCAATATACTTGCCGTCCGGTGAGTATTGCGGGTTGGTATCATATCCTTTGTTCTCTTCAGTAATATTTTCTGTTTTCTTAGTATTCAAGTCATAGATATAAATATCAGAGTTGGTAGAAATCGCATATTCCAGTCCTGTCTTTTTACGGCAAGTGTAAGCTACTTTGTCCGAAGCTGTATTCCAGGCAAGTTGCTCAATGCCACCCCAGGGTTTCATTGGACTTTCATACGGTTCTCCGTTCAGGATATCCACGATATTGGAAATACCGTTACCGTCGAAGTCGGCAACAAAAGGATGTGGAGCTGTCGTTACCCATTCATCCCAATGTTTGTACATCAGGTCGGTCACGATGATACCTGTGGCTTTCGGCAGGTCCGGATATTTATCAGCAGTGCTTTCTTTCGTCTTTACTTGTGAGATAAACAGTAGCTTTTTGCCATCTGGCGAAATGGAATAACCTTCGATGTCTCCGTCGTAGTGGGTCAATTGCTTGCGTCCGCTACCATCCGGGTTCATTTGATAGAGCTGGCTGCTTCCGTTGTCATTACTTAAGAATGCAAGTTTGGTGCCTCCTTTAATCCATGTCACTTCATTTTCCTGATACGGGGTATGAGTGATTTGCTGGTTTTCGCTTCCATCTGCGTTCATCACGAAAACTTCGCGGTTACTCTTGTTTTCCGGTACACTGTAATACGTTACCGTATACGCAATTTTCTTTCCGTCGGGCGATACGGCGAATCCGCCGATACGTCCCATAGCCCAAAGTGCTTCGGGAGTCATGCGCTTCCCTTCGATCTTAATATCCGATTTCTCGATAAGCACCTGATCTGTTTTGCCTGCGTCTTTCGTTCCTCCGCAGGCAGCTAACAACATTGCTGCCGACATCATAAATAAATTAGCTTGTCTCATATATTTTATAAAATGTTTATTTTCTTGCGAAGATAGTGAAAAAAGGATTTAAATCTTCTTTTTCTGCCAGTTTCCTTTCTTCATATACCAGTAGCAGAACAACAGTATAAAAGTACCGTACACACATTCCGTTGTCCAGGCAAAAGCGACGTCCATCTGCAGGTACATAATGAAATATGCCGAGTAGGTGACATAGATAGCCAGTACACAAAGTTCCATAGCCAATGCAGTCCGCGTATTTCCTGTTCCTGATACCGATTGGAAATACACATTGGCAGGCACCAGCACCAGATAGGCAGAACATAGTACCCACAGTGAAGGAACGGATGCCGCCCTTAAATCCGGGATGTCTGTATAAATGCGCAGAATCAGATCCGGGAATAAACAGAAGAATACCAGGATCGGCAATACAAAGATATATCCGATACGGATATGCTGTTTGATAGTTCCCCGTACACAATCCTGTTCGCCTGCACCGATCAGGTTACTTACCAATGAACCGCAGGTGGAAGCAAATGCCATTGCAATCATAAACGGTATCCCCGACACGTTGCGGATGATGTTGGCAATCGCCAATGACCGCTCTCCCAAATGTTCCACAAACAAGAAGAACATGAACCAGGTAGACAAAGAAACGAAATTCTGAATCATTGTCCACACAGAAACATTCAGTATGCGTTTCAGTGTTTTTCCATGGAATTTGGGCAATATGTTCAACGCATATTTCTTGCAGTCAATTCGTTTCCATGTATAGATGATAAAGAAAATCACCGATACCATTTCGGCCAGTGACGAACCGATGGCAGCACCGGCAATTCCCAGTTGCGGGAAACCGAATTTACCGAAGATCAGGATATAGTTGAATACCACGTTCGAAAGCACCATTACGATAGAGTTCAGCGTCAGTGTTTTGGTTTGTGTCGTACCTACAAAGAAGGCGCGGAACATGACCATGACAAAAGAAAAGAAGAACCCGTACACACGCCAGTGAATATAACTTTCGGCTGCATCGTAAATGTGAGGAGACGAAATGATATTCTTTAAGATATATGGTGAAAATACGATGGAGAATGTGAATAAAATCACTGCCATGGCAAGCAGGAAATAAATGCCCTGATAGAAAATCGGTCCGATTTCCTTGTAGTTTCCTTCTCCGTTGCGGCGGGCGATTAAGATCTGTGCGCCGATGCTGAAGCCGAATGCCATCATAAAGATGGCGAGATAATATACCCCTGCGATAGCAGAAGCACCCAGCTCGATTTCTCCCACACGTCCCAGGAAGGCCGTGTCCGTCATGCCGATCATTTGCTCCATAATCAGACTGATCAGGATAGGGAAGGTGATCGTCCAGATTTGTTTATACGAATATTTAGTTTTCATCTTATTATATTGTTTAGAGAAAGAAAGCCGGGCAACCAAAATAGGGTGTCCGGCTTTCTTAGAATATGATTCAGGAATAATTCCTTATTTTTTATTCTGTCTTTGCTGTTGCAGTAGCTCTTGTTGCTTTTGCATCGCTTCCAGGCGAGCAGCAAATCCGGTCTTTTTCATTTGTTTCGGGTCCTTCTTTTTCGCTTCAAGAATAGCCAACAATTTAGTTTCGTCGGTCGTTTTACGAAGCAGAATCATAGTACCCACGCTAATCAGCGTTGACACGAAGTAGTAATAGTTCAAACCTGACGGATAGTCGTTCAAGACAAACAAGAACATAATCGGCATCAGATACATCATCCATTTCATTGCCGCCATTTGTGGTTGCGCTCCGGTATCCTGCATAGACATCGTGTACTTCGTGTTCAAGATGTTTGTCACCGTCATCAGCAAGCAGAACAAGCTAAGGTGGTTGCCCAGGAACGGAATATGGAATGGGAATGTGATGATAGCGTCATAAGTAGAAAGGTCGTCTGCCCATAAGAAACTCTGTTGACGCAGCTCGATAGCACTCGGCACGAACATAAACAAAGCCATCAGGATAGGGAACTGCAATAACATCGGCAGACAGCCGCCCATCGGGCTTACCCCGTACTGGCTGTAAAGACCCATCACCTCCTGCTGTTTCTTCATTGCATCTTCCTGCTTCGGATATTTCTTGCTGATTTCGTCAATTTTCGGTTTCAATACACGCATCTTGGCAGAAGACATGTACGTTTTCCAGGTAGCCGGATAAACCACGACTTTCACCATGATGGTCAGAATCAACAGTACGATACCCATGCTCAATCCCCAACCGGATAACCAGTCGAATACGTTGATTGTGATAAACTGGTTAATCCAGCGAATCAACGGCCAGCCCAGATAAACCAGTCTGTGAAGTTCCCATTTCTCGTCGCGGCCTTTATCCAGCGCTTTCAGCGTCTTAAAGTGGTTCGGACCGAAGTAGAAGTACATCTCTGTCGGTTCCTTGCCTGACGGATCAAAGAAAGTATTCATTTCAGCAGAATAATCTTTGATATATCCGCTTCCCTGTTGTTCCATTTTTGACTTAACGGAAACCTTGTCGAAATCCTGTTCAGCGATAAATACAGACGAGAAGAACTGATTCTTGAAAGCTACCCAATCAATGCGTCCCGGCAAATCCTGACTGTCATCTTTGGCAGCAGACAAGTTGTCTACATTGTCACCTGTTACTTTATAAGTCAGTTCCGACAGACGATTCTCATAAGTGAATCCTTTTTCCAGTTGGCGGGCACGTTGTGACCAGTCGATGTCCACATACTTAGTACTAGCCAACTTGTCTTCCATGCCTGTCGCTTTGATTTCAAAGTTCATCAGGTAGCTATCCGGTTTCAGCGTATAGATGAAATCGATATAGCTTGCGCTATCCGCAGCCAGGCGCATTGTAACACTACTGTCCGTCTTGTTCACAGCTTCAAAGAAATAATCTTTGGTCTGGATGGCTCCTGCCTTGTTGTAAAAGTTGAAGTTCATCGAAGCATCGTCACCGTCGAACAACATGACCGGCGTCTTTTTGTCTTGTGCCATATAATCTTTCAGCATGGCTGAATAGACACGTCCGCCTTTGGTTGTGAAAGTGATTTCCGCTACATTATTCTGGATGCTGATTTTAGAGTCGGTTCCATGCAAGGCATTGAAAAACAAAGCAGAAGAATCGGCAGCCGATGCCACCTCTTTTTGACTGTTAGCCAGTGCAGCTTCCGTTTTAGCCTTCAACGCTTCCTCCTGCTGCTGTACCACGGCAATAGAATCGTAGTATTTCTTTTGCGCAGCTATCTGTTCCTCGCTTGGACGGCTCAAAAAACTGAATCCTACCAATAATATACCTATCAGAACGAGACCTGTGATGGTGTTTTTATCCATTCTTATTTTAATTACAAATTATATAAATTACAAACTACCGGTTGTTTACCACGTATCGTTAGCCGTTCACCGTTGCTTTTTCGTTTTCGATGGCAGCTTTCACAAATGCAACGAACAACGGATGAGGGTTCAGTACCGTACTGCCATATTCCGGATGGAACTGTGTGCCGACAAACCATTTCAAAGTCGGGATTTCAACGATTTCTACCAGATCCGATTCAGGGTTGATACCTACACATTTCATGCCGGCAGCTTCATATCGGTCTTTATAATCATTGTTGAACTCATAGCGATGGCGGTGACGTTCCTGAATATGTTCCTGTCCGTAAGCCTGATATGCTTTCGAACCTTTCTGCAATACACATTCGTAAGCGCCCAGACGCATCGTACCACCCATATTGGTGATTGCTTTTTGTTCTTCCATGATATCAATCACGTTGTGCGGAGTCTTTTCATCCATTTCACGTGAGTTGGCATCAGTGTATCCCAGTACGTTGCGGGCAAACTCAATAGCAATACATTGCATACCCAGACAAATACCGAAAGTCGGAATGTCATGTGTACGTGTATATTTGATAGCGACAAACTTGCCGTCGATACCCCGTTGACCGAATCCCGGACCAATCATTACGCCCGCCATACCTTTCAGAGCTTCACATACATTTTCGTCTGTCAGCTTCTCGCTGTTTACGAAATGAACTTCCACTTTGCGGTCATTGTAAGTACCCGCTTGCGATAAAGCTTCACGGATAGATTTGTAAGCATCCTGCAAATCGTATTTTCCAACTAGTGCAATATTGATCGGTTCTTTTGTCTCTGCAGCGTGACGACGTTCCAGGAATTTACGCCATGGACCGAGTCCCGGAGTTTCTCCTACCGGCAGTCCCATCTTTTCGAGGATAGTGCTGTCCAGCCCTTGCGCTTGCATCAGGATAGGTACTTCGTAAATTGTTTCCGCGTCGATAGACTGCACAACGGCTTTATCGTCTACATTACAGAATTGTGCCACTTTCTTACGCAATCCGTCACTTAGCGGATGCTCGGCACGCAGTACCAGTACATCCGGCTGAATACCCACACTTTGGAGTTCCTTTACAGAATGTTGCGTCGGTTTTGTTTTCAATTCTCCGGCAGCAGCAAGATAAGGAACATAGGTCAAGTGTACGCAAAGAGCGTTCTTACCGAGTTCCCATTTCAACTGACGGATACTTTCGAGGTAGGGGAGTGATTCGATGTCACCTACCGTACCACCGATTTCAGTAATCACAAAATCAAACTTGTATTTATTACCAAGCAGTTTAACATTCCGTTTGATCTCGTCTGTGATGTGAGGAATCACCTGGATCGTTTTACCCAGATAATCTCCACGACGTTCCTTGTCAATGACGCTCTTGTAGATACGTCCCGTAGTAATGTTGTTCGCCTTTGTCGTTTGTATACCCAGGAATCGCTCATAGTGTCCCAAGTCGAGGTCGGCTTCGTGTCCGTCTACGGTTACATAGCACTCTCCGTGCTCATAAGGATTCAATGTTCCCGGGTCGATGTTGATATACGGGTCAAACTTCTGGATGGTTACATTATAACCTCTTGCTTGCAGCAACTTACCGATGGATGATGAGATGATCCCTTTTCCTAAAGAAGAGGCAACACCACCGGTGACGAAAATATACTTTGTTTCTCCCACAGCTATAACTGTTTTAATAATTGTTTACTTAGTAGTATTCTTACGAACTTAAAAACCGCAAAATTATAAAAAAAAGAGGAAGATTACAGTCTTTCGTCTCCACAATTTTATTAAAAAATGCAATTTTAAAAGAATCCTATGATTTCTGAACAAAATAATGTAGCTTTGCACTCTAAACCATAGACAAATATGATGAGAATTACTACTTTATGTTCAGCGTTTATTCTGTCAATCTTATCGTTATCGCTTTTTGCACAGGAATCTGTCGATCCCTCTCCACTTCCGACTGACTCTCTGCAGCCTGCTCCTGAAGCGATTAAACCTGCCAAAACGGTTAAATCTTCAACAGTTGTGGCAAAAGCCAGAGTCGTGAAAGCAGATACGCTTTCGGCGGAGCTTCAGAAATATTTGATGCTCAAACTGAATATGTCGGGGCCGACTCCGAAACTGGATACCGTTTCTTATTTATATAATAAGTATGTCGCGCAATTAGATTATTTGAACGATCTGTCTGTGCCGCCACGTTATATTCCGTCTGATCCCGATTATTTTCGTCTGTTCACACCATTGGCATATTATTATGCTCCGATGGCACAATATTCGAAATTGGAATGGAAGCCTATGCAATGGGACACCACTCCTCAACTGACAGCGGAACTTCTGCCTTATGATACCCTGGCATTTACCAAAACCCAGCGTGCCGAGAAAATAGTGAACAGTGCATTGATGGATCTTTATTTGGAACGTCCGAACTTGGTTGTCACTACAGAAGACCGCATCATGAGTCGTGATGTATTCCGTCACGATGTGAAGCCGAAAATATCTCCCAAAGCAAACGTTATTCATCTGTTTCAACCGGAAAATATGGATGATAATGTAGGGAAAGCCAATATGAAGATTAGTCGGCCGAACTGGTGGGTGACCGGAGGTAACGGATCGTTGCAGATTAGCCAGAACCACCTTTCGGATAACTGGTATAAGGGAGGTGAAAGTAACTTCTCCGGATTAGCCACTTTTCAGATTTTTGCCAACTATAATGACAATGAAAAGGTGCTGTTTGAGAACCAGCTGGAAGCTAAAGTAGGTATGACTTCCACTCCGTCAGATGAATACCATAAATATCTGTTCAATACAGACCAATTTCGTTTGTATAATAAATTAGGTTTGAGAGCTTTCAAGAATTGGTATTATACCATTTCGTCCGAGTTTAAGACACAGTTTTTCAATGGATATAAAGCTAACAGCGAAGAATTGGTTTCATCTTTCATGTCTCCGGCAGATTTGGCGGTCAGTGTCGGTATGGATTATAAATTGAGTAAGAAGAAATTTAATCTTTCTGTGTTTATGGCGCCGTTGACTTATAACTTGCGTTATATCGGTAATTCTGAAGTAGACGAAACAAAGTTTGGCTTAGACAAAGGAAAATGCTCTAAAAACGACTTTGGTTCCCAGTTGCAATCCACATTGAACTGGACCATCATCTCTGCAGTAACTTTAGAGTCTCGTCTCAATTATCTGACCAACTATCATTGGGCACGTGTAGAATGGGAAAATACATTCAACTTCGTTTTGAACCGTTATCTTTCTACCAAGCTCTATATACATACCCGTTTTGACGATAGCTCGAAACCGACTGAAGGAGACAGCTTCTTCCAGTTGAAAGAATTGCTTAGCTTCGGTATCAATTATAAGTGGTAAGTAAATCGAAAGAATAGAAATCAGGCGCGGAATTTCCGCGCCTGATTTGTTTAGGGATGTTGTATAAAATATGGGTGGTAAAATAGAACCAATGTGATAGCGGATTTTTCACGTCCAAGATAGTCTTAACTGTATATTTCTATTTGTGTGTAAAAAAAGAAAGCGTTTTTTCTTGTTTACTATTTATAATTTTATCTATCTTTGTCACCGAATTCAATCCATTGCCTAAGGGGTATGGAAAAATGAGGGGTAAAAATACATGATCATTAAGAAAAATGACGATCGAAATCTTCTGCCAACAGATGTGATTGGCAGCAGCGTAGCTCGCTCAAAACGTTGGTTGGTGGCAATCGTACGTATTTGTCACGAGAAAAAAACGGGTGAGCGGCTTACGAAAATGGGGATCGAAAATTTCCTTCCAATTCAACAAGAAGTTCATCAATGGAGCGACCGCCGTAAAATTGTCGACCGGGTACTGCTTCCGATGATGATTTTCGTTCACGTTGATCTGCAAGAACAAAAAGAAGTCCTGACTTTATCTTCTATCAGCCGTTACATGGTATTACGTGGGGAGAGTACTCCGGCTGTTATTCCTGATCAACAAATGTTGCGATTTAAGTTTATGCTCGACTACTCGGATGAGACGATTAGCATGAGTACATCGCCATTGGCTCCGGGAGAGAAAATACGGGTAATCAAGGGACCATTGGCAGGATTGGAAGGGGAATTAGTACATGTGAATGGGAAATCGAAAGTTGCTGTTCGATTGACAATGTTAGGGTGTGCATGTGTAGATATACCGGCTGGGTGTGTAGAGCCGGTATCTGAAAATGGGGATTTACGTGATTGAGTAATCAATCTATTTTATAGGGGTATGGGGATTTTACTGCAAAAATGTAATGAAAGTCTGTAAAATAGCAGGCAGTCTATCTGACATCGGTAACCAAACAGTGGATATATTTATCGATGACCTCTCTCAAAAATAAAAATCCATAAAGTATTATGAATTACATCTTTACAAAAGATATAGTGTAGAAATGTATGTCCGTATCGAAAGATGAAGGGATTCTCTGTTGGGCTACACCAACATGGAAATCGTAGTCATAGTCCTTGTACTGATCGTAATCAATTAGATAAATCAAATTTCGAAATATTATTTTATTCATTTATACTATAATGGAAAAAACATTGAAGGGCATAGTGCAATATGCCCGCAAAAATTATTTCAGTTATTGGGTTATTTTAGGTATTGACACGGCAATTTCTGTATTATGTTCGTTGGTCGCTTATGCGGTAATTCATTATATGGCGCATGTTCCAATGACCGACTGGATGCTTTGTAAGTTTGCTTGCGTTTCTTTGGTGGCAAGTGTTGCGGGCTCTTTATTATTCCATACTTATCGTAATACAATTCGTTTCTCACAGGCACGTGAACTTTGGCGTATCATGTGTGCCGTTTTATTTAAAATTACCTGTTTGGTCATTATTTCTTTTGGAGTTATATATGAGACCCAATTGCCATATAATTATAAAATATCCTATCTTCTATTTGATGGTTTATTGACTTTAGTGATCTTGACAACCTTCCGTGTATCATTGATAATCGTCTATGATTTTTTATTGGATTGGGTGAATAAAAAGAACACACGTATTCTTATTTATGGTACTAATGAAGAGAGTGTAGCCTTGAAGTTACGTCTTAGGGATAGTGCACATTATAAAGTAACCGGTTTTTATGTATATGGTAAAAATAACAGCCGACGCCGATTGGCAGATCTTCCCGTTTATTACTTTGAAAATGAATCGGATGTTGATTATATCATGCGGAAGCGCGGAATTAAGGGGATTCTGTTTGCCCGTTATGAAGATACCCGCCTGGAAGAAAAACGACTTTTGGAATATTGTAAAAACAATGAACTTAAAACATTGATAGCTCCTACTATCAGTGAAGCGGACTCTGACGGAAACTTTCATCAGTGGGTACGTCCTATTAAGATTGAGGATTTGTTGGGTCGTGCCGAAATTAATATCAACCTTCGTCAGGTTGCAGAAGAATTCAGGGGAAAAGTGGTGTTGGTGACTGGTGCGGCAGGCAGTATTGGCAGTGAACTTTGCCGTCAATTAGTGCAGATGGGAATTCAGAAACTTATCATGTTCGACTCTGCAGAAACACCTTTGCATAATGTCCGTCTTGAATTTGAGAAAAAATATCCGAATATAGATTTTGTTCCGGTGATTGGTGATGTGCGTGTGAAGGAACGCGTTCGTATGGTATTCGAATTGTATCATCCTCAAATTGTTTTTCATGCTGCTGCTTATAAACATGTGCCTTTGATGGAGGAAAATCCTTGTGAGGCTGTGCTTGTCAATGTAACCGGTTCTCGTCAGGTGGCTGACATGGCTGTGGAATATGATGCAGAAAAAATGATTATGGTGTCTACGGATAAAGCTGTAAATCCTACTAATGTAATGGGTTGTTCCAAACGTTTGGCAGAAATCTATGTTCAAAGTCTGGGATGCGCTATCCGTGAAGGAAAAGTGAAAGGTCATACAAAATTTATCACCACTCGCTTTGGTAATGTATTGGGTAGTAACGGTTCTGTCATTCCTCGTTTTAAAGAACAGATAGAGAATGGTGGGCCGGTGACTGTTACTCACCCCGATATTATTCGTTTCTTCATGACCATTCCCGAAGCTTGCCGTTTGGTAATGGAGGCCGCCACAATGGGTGAGGGCAATGAGATCTTTGTTTTTGAGATGGGAAAAGCAGTCAAGATCGTTGATCTAGCGACTCGTATGATCGAATTGGCTGGCTATCGTCCGGGTGAAGACATCAAAATAGAATTCACGGGATTACGTCCGGGTGAGAAGCTTTATGAAGAGGTCTTGAGCGATAAAGAAAATACGATCCCAACAGAGAATAAGAAAATCATGATCGCCAAAGTTCGTCGGTATGAATATACTGATATTCTTGATACTTATGCAGAGTTTGAAAGGTTGTCGCGTGCGGTAAAGATCATGGATACCGTGCGGTTGATGAAGAAAATAGTTCCGGAGTTCAAATCAAAAAATTCTCCGCGATTTGAAGTACTGGATAAAGAATAAATAGGAAATAATCAACAAAAGATTCTATAAATAAATTATCATTTAATATGAATAAATCATTGCGCACGCATTTGAATGTACGAAGCTTGTATGAAAGTCTGTTTTCTTGCCTGATAGCGGTATTTCTGCTTGCTTCCTGTCAGTCTTATAAGAAAGTACCTTATTTGCAGGATGCGGGAGTTGTAAAGGATATCAATCAACAGGAAAATTTGTATGATGCAAAGATAATGCCTAAAGACTTACTTACTATCGTGGTGTCGTGTACTAGTCCGGAACTTGCAGTTCCATTCAATTTGACTGTAGCGGGTCCTGGCAGTGTGGCTATTGGGAATACACAGTTGACAGCTCAGCCTGTCCTACAGCCCTATCTGGTGGATAATGAAGGAAAGATCAATTTTCCGGTATTAGGCGAATTAAAAGTGGGCGGTCTGACCAAGAAGGAGGCCGAGCAGTTGATTGTCGAAAAACTGAAACCTTACATCAAGGAGAGTCCGATCGTCACCGTGCGTATGGTTAATTACAAGATTTCCGTATTGGGAGAAGTAGCCCGTCCGGGTACGTTTACCATCAGTAACGAGAAGGTAAACCTGCTAGAAGCCTTGGCTATGGCGGGGGATATGACCGTCTGGGGCGTCCGTGACAATGTCAAGCTGATTCGTGAGGGTGCTGATGGCAAACAGGAAATTGTGACATTGGATTTAAACAAGGCGGAGACAATTCTTTCTCCTTATTATTGGTTACAGCAGAATGATATAGTTTATGTGACTCCTAATAAAGCAAAAGCCCGTAATTCCGATATAGGTAACAGTACTAGCTTGTGGTTCTCCGCTACTTCTATTCTGGTATCATTGGCAAGTTTATTAGTAACAATCTTCAAATAGTAATATAGATATGATTGAGGAAAAAAGAGAGAACCGGGGTGAGCAACCGGAAGAGCTGGTGAATATTCAGGAAATCCTTTTCCGTTACCTGATCCACTGGCCCTGGTTTGTGGTTTCTGTAATAATCTGTATCGCCTGTGCATGGGGTTACCTGCGTCTGGCCACTCCTGTCTATAATATATCCGCTACAGTCTTGATCAAGGATGACAAGAAAGGCGGTGGTGCGAGCATGTCCTCCGAACTGGAAAAGATGGGACTGGACGGCTTCGTTTCCTCGTCGAACAATGTAGACAATGAAATCGAGGTGCTGAAATCAAAGTCTCTTGCCCGTGAAGTGGTCAACAATCTGGGACTGTTTGTGACTTATAAGGATGAAGATGAGTTTCCTAGTAGGGAACTTTACCGTACCTCGCCCGTAGTGGTGAGCTTGACTCCACAAGAGGCGGAAAAATTGTCTGCACCAATGGAAGTGGAGATGACTTTATTTCCCAATGGTGGGATGGATGCGTTGATAACAGTGAAAGACAAAGAGTATCGGAAACAATTCGAACAATTACCAGCTGTTTTTCCGACGGATGAGGGGACGGTCGCCTTTTTTGAAAGCAAGGATACATTGGCGGTTAATCAGGCTAAGGAGGAAAGTAAAGAGCGTCATATAAAAGCTTTTATAAACCGGCCGATGTCTGTGGCCAAAGGATATATCCAGTCCTTGTCGATAGCCCCTACATCAAAAACCACTTCTGTAGCTGTTCTTTCGTTGAAGAACTCAAATACCTGGCGTGGCAGGGACTTCATCAACAAACTCCTTGAGATGTACAATATCAATGCCAATAATGACAAGAATGAGGTAGCCCAGAAAACCGCAGAATTCATCGACGACCGTATCGGCATTATTTCCAAGGAACTTGGAAGTACCGAACAAGACTTGGAGAATTTCAAGCGTAGCGCCGGAATTACAGATTTGAGCAGTGAGGCTCAAATAGCCTTAACCGGTAATGCTGAATATGAAAAGAAGCGTGTGGAAAACCAGACTCAAATCAATTTGGTGATGGATTTGCAACGCTATATGCAAGGTAACGAATATGAGGTCTTGCCAAGTAATATTGGATTACAGGATGCAGCATCAGCAGGTGCAATAGACAGATATAATGAGATGTTGGTTGAAAGAAAGCGCTTGCTGCGTACATCAACCGAGAATAATCCGACGATCATAAATTTGGATACCAGTATCCGTGCGATGCGGAGCAATGTACAGGCTACGCTGGATGCTACATTGAAAGGGTTGCAGATAACCAAAGAAGACCTTGCCCGTGAGGCGAACCGCTATTCCCGTCGTATTAATGACGCTCCGACCCAGGAACGCCAGTTCGTAAGTATCGCCCGGCAGCAGGAAATTAAGGCCGGCCTTTATTTGATGTTACTTCAAAAACGTGAAGAGAATGCCATCACTTTGGCAGCTACAGCAAACAATGCCAAGATTATTGATGAAGCGTTAGCAGACGACAATCCGGTTTCTCCTAAGAGGATGATGATCTATCTTGCCGCCTTGGTGTTAGGAGTAGGATTTCCGGTAGGTATCATTTATCTGATTGGCTTGACCAAATTTAAGATTGAGGGCCGTGCTGATGTTGAAAAACTAACTTCTCTTCCTGTTATTGGCGATATCCCGTTGGCGGATGAAAAGTCCGGTTCTATAGCTGTATTTGAGAATCAGAATAACCTGATGAGCGAGACATTCCGTAATGTCCGTACCAATCTTCAGTTTATGCTTGAAAATGGCAAGAATGTGATTCTGGTGACATCTACCGTCAGTGGTGAAGGTAAGTCTTTTGTATCGTCTAATTTGGCTATTAGTCTTTCTTTGTTAGGTAAAAAAGTTGTGATAGTTGGTCTTGACATTCGCAAGCCTGGCTTGAATAAGGTTTTTAATATTTCCCAAAAGGAACATGGTATTACCCAGTTTCTGACCAATCCGACAAAGAATCTGATGGATTTAGTACAGCCTTCCGATATAAACGAGAATCTGTTTATTCTTCCGGGCGGATCAGTTCCTCCCAATCCAACGGAACTGTTGGCCCGTGACGGCTTGGAAAAAGCCATCGAAACGTTGAGGGCTAATTTTGACTATGTGATTCTGGATACGGCCCCCGTGGGTATGGTAACTGATACCTTGCTGATAGGTCGCACAGCTGATTTGTCGGTATACGTATGCCGTGCTGATTATACCCGTAAGGCAGAGTTTACTTTGATCAATGAGCTTATGGAAAACAACAAACTGCCTAACCTCTGTATCGCCATTAACGGCTTGGATCTTCAGAAAAAGAAGTACGGCTATTATTATGGTTATGGTAAATACGGCAAGTATTATGGCTATGGCAAGCGTTACGGTTATGGCTATGGAGAAAAGCATACAAGTCGGGAGGGTATATAAACTGCTATTGATAAAACCAAATCAAACATAATATGCGTGATTTCAAAGAGATTCGGGTCGCAGTAGCCGGCACCGGCTATGTGGGACTGAGCATAGCGACACTGCTATCACAACATCATCATGTAACTGCCGTGGATGTAATCCCGGAAAAGGTGGAGAAACTGAACAACAAGGTTTCCCCTATCCAGGATGATTATATCGAGAAGTATCTGGCTGAAAAGCCGCTTGATCTTGTTGCCACTTTGGACGGGAGGTTAGCCTATGCTGATGCCGACTTTGTGGTAATAGCCGCTCCTACAAACTACGATCCTGTGAAGAATTATTTCGATACGAGTCGTGTGGAGGAAGTTATCGATCTTGTGCTTGAAGTGAATCCCGATGCCGTAATGGTCATCAAATCGACAATTCCGGTGGGATATACCCGTAACCTTTATGTAAAATATGCCCAGAAAGGAGTCAAGAAGTTCAACCTGCTGTTTTCACCGGAGTTCCTTCGTGAAAGCAAGGCCCTTTATGACAATCTCTACCCGAGCCGTATCATCGTAGGTTATCCGAAGATCATTGACGGTCCGGAGTTTGCTGAAGAAAACAAGGCGATCCGGTCTGTCACGGATGTCACTATGTTACAGGAAGCAGCTAGGACATTTGCCGCCCTTTTGCAGGAAGGGGCTGTCAAAGAAAACATCGACACGCTCTTTATGGGCATAAAAGAGGCGGAAGCAGTCAAGCTTTTCGCCAACACCTATCTGGCTCTCCGTGTCAGCTACTTTAACGAACTTGACACATACGCTGAAATAAAGGGATTGGACAGCAAAGCGATCATTGAGGGCGTAGGCCTTGACCCCCGTATTGGGACACATTATAATAATCCTTCATTCGGTTATGGCGGTTACTGCCTGCCGAAAGATACCAAACAACTCCTTGCCAACTATCAGGATGTTCCTCAGAACATGATGTCCGCAATCGTGGAATCAAACAAAACCCGTAAGGATTATATAGCTGATGCAGTGCTCCGCAAGGCAGGTTATTATACGGGAAATGGACAATGGGACGCATCCAAGGAACATACTTGCGTCATCGGCGTATACCGCCTGACCATGAAATCGAACTCTGACAATTTCCGCCAGTCCGCCATTCAAGGTATAATGAAACGTATCAAGGCGAAGGGTGCGGAAGTGATCATCTATGAACCCACGCTTGAGGACGGGACTACATTTTTCGGCAGCAGGGTTGTTAACGATCTTGCTGGATTCAAGGTGCAGAGCAAGGCTATCATAGCCAACCGTTTTGACAACAGTCTGGAAGATGTGGAAGCTAAGGTTTATACACGTGACATTTTTAGAAGGGACTGACCATGTTGCCATATAATGTAGAGCTGGACGGAAAGACTGTGCTTGTAACGGGTGCTGCCGGTTTTATTGGGAGCAATCTTGTCATGCGCCTTTTCCATGATTTCCGAAATATCAGGGTAATCGGTGTTGATTCCATCACCGATTATTACGATGTCAATATCAAGTATGAGCGTCTCAAGGAAATAGAGTTGTTAAACCGTGACTGGACTTTTGTCCGTGCCTCGATTGCCGATAAGGATGCGGTAGAAAGAATTTTCTCTGAAGACAGAATTTCCGTTGTCGTAAATCTTGCGGCCCAGGCGGGCGTCCGTTACAGTATCACCAATCCTGATGCCTATGTCCAAAGTAATCTTATCGGTTTCTATAATATCCTTGAAGCCTGCCGTTATTATGAGGTGGAGCACTTGGTTTATGCCTCTTCATCATCCGTATACGGCAGTAACAAGAAAGTTCCGTATTCAACTGATGACAAGGTTGATAACCCAGTTAGCCTTTATGCGGCAACAAAGAAGAGTAATGAGTTAATGGCTCACGCATACTCAAAACTCTACAATATTCCATCAACAGGCTTGCGTTTCTTTACGGTTTATGGTCCTGCAGGTCGTCCAGATATGGCGTATATCGGGTTCACCGACAAGCTTGTAAAAGGCGAAACTATCAAAATTTTCAATTATGGTAATTGCAAGCGTGATTTTACCTATGTGGATGATATTGTGGAGGGAGTAGTACGTGTTATGCAACACGCTCCGGAAAAACAGAACGGTGAGGATGGATTGCCAATTCCTCCATATAAAGTATATAACATTGGCAATAACTCGCCAGAGAATCTGCTGGATTTTGTGACTATCCTTGAAGAAGAACTAATTACCGCTAGAGTTCTCCCTGCCGATTATGATTTTGAGGCTCATAAGGAACTCGTTCCGATGCAACCAGGTGATGTACCAGTAACGTATGCAGATACAACACCTTTAGAGCAAGATTTTGGATTTAAACCAAGCACAAACTTGAGAGATGGATTGAGAAGATTTGCTGAATGGTATGCTAAATATTATGGGACAATCTAAAAAAGAACTTTTGTGGAAATTGTGTGAGCACTCATTGTATGGCTCTTGTCCGCTTTAAGTCCTCGTTTTATTTTTGTATTCATAGTTTGAAAATAATTTCACACCTCAGAATATAGAGTTGGTATATACTAACAGTTAAATCCAACGTTTGTTAGCGTCCAAAAATGCCGTATAGTATAACCGATATAAAATCCAGATCTTTGCTTTCGTTAAATCAAAATCCAAGTTTATGTATAGTTACAATGATTTTGAGCGTCTATTTTTGCGCTATAAATTGGAAGGGATCCCTGCGGGTGTTTCTATTGAGAAATTTTGTATGTCTAACAAAGTGCCTTATAACCTATTTGCCAAATGGTACACGGATACCCGCAAGAAGATAATTCCTGTTCAGGTTCTGGGTGCTCCCTCAACGGAGGCCGAAATGAAGGAAAGTCC